>JAQBHM010000304.1:0-7263 GCA_032127795.1 Bacteroidales bacterium
AGCATACGCAATGGAGAATGGCCTCTCAACCATAGTAGCAGCCTCCACGGGAAATGCAGGCTCCTCACTGGCAGGGATATGTGCCTCACAGGGGCAGAAGGCAGTAATTATGGTTCCCGCAACAGCCCCGGTGGCTAAACTGACGCAGATAGTAATGTACGGCGCAGTCATTGTACCTGTGAAAGGCACATATGATGATGCCTTTAGCCTGAGCATCAGGGCATCGGAGGAGTTCGGATGGTACAACCGCAACACTGCCTTTAATCCGCTTACAATAGAGGGGAAGAAGACGGTCTCATTTGAGCTGGCAGAGCAAATGCACTTCAGGGCGCCTGACAGAATATTCGTCCCGGCAGGCGACGGAGTAATCATCTCAGGCATATATAAAGGTTTTGAGGAGTTGCTGCTGTTGAATATCATTGACCGCATGCCGGTAATGGTAGCAGTACAGGCGGAAAAAAGCGATAACCTTGTCAGGAATATCAGGCAGAAGGAATTCTCTGTTGTTCCGTCGTCAACCATAGCTGATTCAATCTCCGTAGATATTCCCGGCAACTTCTACATGACCCGCAGCTATATGCAACGGTACGGCGGTGAAGCGCTCACCATCACCGATGATGAGATCATAAGTGCCTCCTCGGTATTGTCACGCACCACGGGACTCTTTGCCGAGCCCGCCGCGGCAGCGGCTTTTGCAGGCCTGCTGTCGTACCACCGTAACAACAGGATTGAGGACGGCACAGACAATGTGGTCATGCTTACTGGAAGCGGACTGAAAGACCTGAAGTCGGTAGCAGCCATCATCAGAATGCCGGAGGCAATACCCCCGGCAATTGAAGACCTGAAGATGCTGATATCATGATCACATACACCCTTAACGGCATTACTAGGTCATTCGCCGGTGACGAGGATGAATCGCTGCTCAGTCACCTGAGGATTGAGAACAGGATCACCTCTGCAAAAGACGGATGCTCGGGACAGGGTGTCTGCGGCGCATGTACCGTGGAGATTAACGGCAGGGCGAAGCTGGCATGCAGGACAAAGATGGGAGACCTGGAAGGAGCAGTGATACTGACAACGGAAGGACTGCCCGAGACCTTCAGATCAGTAATATCAAGGGCATTTGCGGAAAAGGGTGCCGTACAGTGCGGATTTTGCTCACCGGGAATGATCATGAGGGCCAAAGGTCTTTATAATATTGATAAAAAACCGTCACGCGATAATATCATCAGGGCTCTCACACCTAACCTTTGCAGATGTACCGGGTATGTGAAGATAGTTGACGCCATAGAGGCGGCATTCAATGAGCTGAACGGTAACAGCGTGGCTAAAGTGAAAGCCACGGCATCTGTCGGTGAACGCTATCCGAAATACCAGGCAGAAGAGACAGCCCTTGGCAATCGCGACTTTGTTGATGACATGCGCTTTGAGGATATGCTCCACGGAGCACTCAGGTTCAGTGACCACCCCAGAGCCAGGGTGATGAAGATTGACGTTACTGAGGCTCTCAAGGCAGACGGGGTGATAAGGATCTTCACCGCCGCAGATATCCCCGGAGCTCATCGTACGGGGCTGATATTCAAAGACTGGCCACTCATGGTTGACCAGGGCGGGATAACCTCTTATATCGGCGACGTGATTGCCGGAGTGGTGGCTGTGACGGAAGAGGCAGCGCGAACAGCTGCCGGCCTCATAGATATAGATTATGAGGTACTCGAGCCTGTCACGGATATGCTCGAGGCGGTAAAACCCGGATGCCCGGAGGTGCACAGCGGCAGATCGAATGTGCTGGAGACATGCAGCATCAGTTTCGGGGATCCTGACAGAGCATTCGGCGAGGCTGAATATGTCTCCTCAGGCGTCTATGAAACTCAGCGGATAGAACATGCTTTCCTGGAGACCGAAACAGCCATAGCTCTTCCCGAAGGCGACGGCATACGTCTCTTCAGCCAGGGACAGGGAGCATATGTTGACCGGAAGGCGGTGGCAGCCATCCTGGGCCTGGAAGAAAAGCTGGTAAAGGTGGTACAGGTACAGAACGGCGGTGGTTTTGGCGGTAAAGAAGACATTACGGTGCAGGGTCATGCATCTCTGTTCGCATACCTGCTTAAGAAACCCGTCAGGGTCCATCTTATAAGGGATGAGTCTCTGATTATGCATCCCAAGCGCCACCCGGTACACATGGAGATAAGCCTGGCATGCAACAGGAACGGTAAATTCACCGCTGTGAGGCTCCATGCTGTTGGTGATACCGGAGCATATGCCTCTGTGGGTACCAAGGTGATGGAGAGGGTCGTGGGGCACGCCACAGGCGGTTATGCAGTACCCGCGGTGGATATCAGTGCCGTCACCGTTTATACAAACAATATTCCGTCAGGAGCCATGCGCGGCTTCGGCGTGCCCCAGGTGGTGTTCGCCGTGGAGAGCTGCGTGGATGAATTATGCAGCATGGGAGGCTTCGACCGCTGGAAACTGCGCTTTGACAATGCTCTGGATGAGGGTAGTAAGACGGCGACAGGACAGGTGCTGAGGGGCGTGGGACTGAAAAAAACACTCCTGGCAGTCAGGGAAGAATTTACAAGTGCCCGCTATGCCGGTATAGCATGCGGAATTAAAAATACCGGCGTGGGTAACGGCATGACAGATGACAGCGAGGTCTCAATAGAAATTATCGGCAGTGACAGGGTGGTGATCAACCACGGCTGGAGCGAGATGGGTCAGGGCATCCATACAATGGCGGTGCAGACACTGCACCAGGAGACAGGCATAGACCCTTCAGTAATAGAGGTCAGAGTGGAGACCGAAGCGGGATTACCAACAGGAATGACAACCTCCTCAAGGGCTACAGCATTGCTGGGAAATGCAATCATTGACGCCTCAAAAAGACTGAGAGAAGACCTTACCAAAGGTTCACTGGAGCAGCTTAAAGGCCGTGTCTATAAAGGGAAATATATATGCGACTGGACCTGCAAACCCGGCACTGACACCAACGAACCCGTCATCCATTTTGCATACGGCTATGCAACACAGGTGGTAATTCTCGATGACAACGGTCAGATAAAAAAGATAATAGCAGCACATGACGCCGGTAAAATAATGAACAGAATGCTGTTCGAGGGTCAGATAGAAGGTGCCGTACACATGGGAATGGGCTACGCACTTACGGAAAGCCTCCCCATGACTGACGGAAGACCCGACAGCCTGCGGTTCAATGACCTGGGCATCATAAGAGCCCCTGCCATGCCTGAAATAAAAGTCATAGGCATCGAGGAGAAAGACCCTGTGGGCCCCTACGGCGCCAAAGGCATAGGAGAAATAGGAATGGTGCCTACCGCTGCCGCAATAGCCAATGCTCTGTCTGCCTTCGATGGCATCAGGAGAACAAAGCTTCCCCTGAAAAGAAAATGATACCAACCTCTTACAAATAACTCCAATGTCAGTACTGCTCAGAAACGCAACATATATAGACTGGAAGACTCTCGAATTCAGCAGGAAGAATATCCTGGCTGAAGAAAAACAAAGTGAGCTGACCTTTCCTGATAACCCTGAAGAGGTAATAAGGGTAAAAAAGCCGGTAGTGATCGACTGTACCGGGATGCTTGTCACCAAATCCTTCGCGGTGGGCCATCACCATGTTTACTCGGCCCTTTCGAGAGGCATGGGCGCACCGAAGAAGAGTCCTTCAAATTTCTTTGAGATCCTTAAATATATCTGGTGGACCCTTGACAAATGCCTGGACCCTGAGATGATAGAGGCAAGCGCCCTGGTTACTGCTATAGCCTGCGCAAAAGCCGGATCGACATTTGTAATTGACCATCACGCTTCCCCTGCTGCCGTCAGGGGATCCCTGGAGATAATTGCAGGGGCATTTGAAAAGGTAGGGGTATCACATCTTCTCTGCTATGAGATCTCTGACCGCGACGGCCGGAAGGTTGCAGATGAGGGCCTGGAAGAGACAGCATCGTATCTTGCAGACCACCAGGGACTGGTAGGACTGCATGCCTCATTCACCGTCAGCAACAATACCATGAAACAGGCTGTTGAAATGATGAACCGTTATGGTTCAGGTATCCATATACATGTTGCCGAGGACAGGTACGACCAGGATGAATGCCTCAGGGAACACGGCAAGAGAGTAGTGGAGAGGCTTAACGGGGCAGGAGTACTCCACTCCTCAAAAACGCTGCTCATTCACTGCCTCCACCTTGATGAGAATGAACGCGGGTTAATCTGCAACTCTCCTTCATGGGTGGTACAGAACTGTGAGAGCAACCTGAACAATAATGTCGGATACTTTAACGGCGCCGGCCTCGGCGACAATATAATGCTGGGTACTGACGGCATGCACAGTGACATGCTGCAAAGTGCCAAAGCGGCCTTCTTCGTGGGCCAGAGATATGATACAATAAATTATGCATCAGCCTATGACCGCTTCAGGAATGTTCACAGATACCTGAATGACAATCACTTCTCAGGCGACGGTGACAACAGCCTCGTTGTTCTTGATTATGATTCCCCGACACCGGTCACCAGGGATAATTTCCCGGGTCATTTTCTCTTCGGCATAAACTCAAACCATGTGAGGGATGTCATCTCCGGCGGCAGACTTATTGTTAAAGAGAGGGAGGTCATAACTGTCAATGAGGCTGAGATACTTAAGAGATCACGTAAACAGGCTGAGAGACTCTGGAAGGGAATGGCGGATAGCCAGGGATGACAGCCATCCGGCAATTTTTTGCATGAATGAATATTAACAGACTATGGAAAACAAAGGATTGAAAGTAATAATTACCGGCGCCACCGGGATGGTTGGTGAAGGGATAATGCTTGTCTGCCTTCAGAACCCTTATGTTGAAAAGGTGCTGATAATCAGTAGAAGATCTTCCGGCATCACTCACCCTAAGCTGACTGAGGTCATTCATGAGAACTTTTACGACCTTAACCCTGTTGAGGCGCAACTGGAAGGATTTGATGCCTGTTTCTTCTGTCTGGGAGTTTCATCCGTGGGGATAAAAAGTGACGAGTATTACAGAGTGACATATGAGCTCACGATGCATTTCGGTGAGACAGTAAGCCGGCAGAATAAGGATATGGTATTCTGTTATGTCTCCGGCGCTGGCACTGACGGCACTGAGAAAGGACGGGTAAGCTGGGCCAGGGTCAAGGGAAAGACGGAGAATGATCTGATGAAGCTTCCCTTCCGACGAGCCTATGGCTTCCGTCCCGGTTTTATGAAACCCCTGAAGGGCCAGAAGAAAGCCCAGTCTTTCTACAGATACATAAACTGGCTCCTCCCGCTGGGCAGAGCCATGTTCCCTGATGGCTTCAACACTATTGAAGAGGTTGGCCTTTCAATGATAAGACTTGCCATAAAGGATTACCATAAAGACATAATCAAAGGGAGAGACATCGCCCTGCTGGCAAATGAGATGCAACTGACATCAACTGATTAAGAAAAACCTGACAAGCCATGTATTACATCCTATTTTACGAGACGGTTGACAATTACCTTGAAAAGCGCGGTCCTCTGCGTCCGCAACATCTGGAGCTGGTTAATGGGGCTCACCACGGAGGCACACTGGTAATGGCCGGGGCCCTTGCTGATCCTGCTGACGGTGCCGTGCTTATATTCAAAGGCGACAGCCCGGCGGTGGCTGAAGATTTCGCCAGAAATGACCCCTACGTAAAAAACGGACTTATTGCAAAATGGTATGTCCGTCCCTGGATTGTCGTTGCCGGCGGAGAGTGACCCTATGTGACAAATGCTCCTGGCTGCCTCTTGATGCTGTTATTCCTCAGCTAATTCCTTTGAAGCCATATACTCCTGGCTGGTGAATACTCGTGCTCCCATCTTTATGAGTTCCTTTTTTATGCCGGTAAAGGCATCAATATCAAGGGGCTGTGAGGCATCCTCAATCAATACTGAGATAAAGCCCTCACTTATCGAATCTTTGATTGTATGGTATACGCATATGTCAGCTGCCAGACCGCAATAAGCTACCTCGGTAACTCCTCTTTCTTTCAGGTAACCTGACAATCCGGTGCTTATGAGGTGTCCGTTGTCAAAAAAACCGCTGTAACTGTCAATTTCCGGATCCATACCCTTGCGGAAGATGGCAGCAATCCTGCCGGCTTCTAGACCGGAGTGAAACTCTGCTCCTTCAGATCCCTGGATGCAGTGATCAGGCCATAATACCTGATCTGTCCCTTTAAGGATAATTCTGTCAAAGGGCTTTTTCCCCGGATGGTTCGATGCAAAACTCTTATGGTTCTCAGGATGCCAGTCCTGTGTTGCTACTATCAGTTCAAAATGTTTTTGCAACCTGTTAATTACCGGAATAATAATATCGCCGTGGTTAACCTCCAGCTGCCCTCCGGGCATAAAGTCATTCTGGACATCAATTACTACCAGTGCTCTCATAAGACTACTGCTTATATTCATTTATGAGCCTGTCCCTTTCATTTCTGAGACCGTCGCTTATTCCCACCTTGTATATATGCGGATTATCAAACCTCTTGTATTCTTCGGGAAGCATTTTCAGACGTTCACGGCTGTAGCCAGCAATTTCCTTTAAGGACTGCGATCGGGATACCCGCACACCATTCTCCATAACTTTGTGAAGAAGCGGCTCCTTATCGTAAGATTGTATATAAAATGATTTAAGCCCGTAAAAGGGGTGGTGCATTATTTCCACATCCTTTTCATCTGCCAGGGTTACTGCATCTGCTCCCAGGAAATTCCGGTCACCGTCAAGTACCCTGAATACCTGTTTTCTGTGAGGCAGAGTAATTTTCCCGACATTCTCCGACAATTTTATCCGTGGCTTACCATCTGCAAATGCCATCTTGTACACCCCGTCCAGGGCAGCATCAGGGAACCCTGTCACAAGTTCGGTACCTACTCCAAAAACATCAACCGGAGCCTGCTGTTCAAGGAGGCTTCTGATAATAAACTCATTTAACTGGTTTGAGACAGCAATTCTCACATACCCCAGGCCGGCATCATCAAGCATTTTACGGCTCATCTTTGAAAGATATGCAAGATCACCGCTGTCAAGCCTGATACCTGCCAGCCTGCTACCCCTTGACTCCATCTCCCTTGCTACCGTAATGGCATTGGGGAGCCCGCTTTTCAGGGTGTCATAGGTGTCAACAAGTAATACACAGTCATCAGGTATCTCTTCAGCAAAGTGCCGGAAAGCAGTTAACTCGTCATCATAACTCTGAATGTATGAATGGGCCATGGTACCTGATACCGGGATG
>JAQBHM010000305.1:0-4899 GCA_032127795.1 Bacteroidales bacterium
CCTGCCGCAAACGAAAATCCAAGCATCGGGTTTATTCGACTGGAAAGGGATTTTAACTCTCGGCCTCCTTCTGGCTTCTTTTACTTATGGAATCAATAATCTGGAATCAGAAAATTTCTTTCAAAGCCTGCTCTCGCCAAGGGTGTTTCCGTTTCTTATGGCATCGCTTACCCTGCTTGTAATAAACTTCTTTATTGAGCGAAGTGCTGAGAACCCGGTAATAAAACTTACCTACCTTGAAAACAGGCAGTTTATTCTGGCCGGAACCATTGCGGTGGCGACAGGAATCTTACAGTCGTCTTTTGTTTTCATACCAAGTTTTGCGGTCGGAATATTTCAAATCGACGCTTCAGAAGCCAGCTTTATGCTGGTGCCTCTTGTACTGGCAACGGCATTTGGATCACCGTTTTTCGGAAGGCTGATTGATCTATATGGGTCCCGCCTGATCATAATTTTGGGACTTATACTTGCCGGGGCGGGTTTCTTTTTGCTACACGGGGTGATAGAAAGCAAGCTTTTATTCTATGTTTCCGGTGCCCTGATCGGCCTGGGACTATCCGTACTTTCTGGCAGCTCCCTAAGGTATATTATGCTTAATGAAGCCTCAGCTGTGGATCGTGCAGTAACACAGGGAATGCTTACCATCTTTATAAGCCTGGGACAATTAACGGGAGCCTCTCTTATTGGTGTTATCATTGCCCGGGCCTCTGATATGACAGGATACAGAAATGTTTTCCTTTACCAGGCTTTATTGCTCATTCTAATATTTGCATCAGCATTTTTCCTGAAGAGTCATGCCCAGGAAAAGCAGAATTCTTAGCCGGGTATACGAATCGAATAAAGGAAACCCATAATCAGGGGGTCGCTGGCTCGAAGCGCCCCTGCAATCTGTTTTGAGAACGCACTGTCACCTCTATAGCACAATTATGATTCTTCCCTTCTTTTTTCCAGTTCTTCCTGCATCAGGAGGCAGGTTTTATGGTCAATGGCATAGTAATACAGCAGGATTGCGCACGACATATACAGAACTCCGGGGAACACTGAAATCATCAGTTTCATTCCGTTAAGCGTGGTGGCTGATTGATCAACATTGGGAACAAATTTAAACAGGGCAAGCATCCAGCCTGCAAGTGCGCCGCCAATTCCCCAGCCAGCCTTCTGGGCAAATGTGGCAGCCGAAAAGACCAGTCCGGTTGCCCGCCGTCCAAATTTCCATTCGGAGTAATCAGCAGTATCGGCGAGCATGGTCCAGAGCAGAGGGACTGCAGGAGCGTAGGTGAATTTTGCCAATACATTCAGTGTGTAGACGGCTGTCATGTTTTCGCTGCCCGGGAGATATAACAAAATGAAGAACAGGCCTGACAGCAATGAACTGGCAATATATACATTTCGTTTCCCAAATCTTTTTGCAAGTGGTTTTGAGAAAGGGATACCCAGTATCAGGGCAACGGTCCCTATTACATTGAACAACTGGACGTTCTGTTCCTGCCCGATATAATATTTGAAGTAATAGGCAATGGAAAGATTCTGCAGGGCAAACATGACAAATGATATGATGCCCACAAAGAACAGTATAGCCCAGGGGCGGTTTCTGAACAGATTTTTAATATCCTGTTTCAGATTGTGCTGTTGTCTGGCAGGAGGCTTTACCCTTTCCCTGGTTGTCTTGAAAGTAATCATGAAAAGCACGAAACTGATTGCCGCAAACAGCAACAGGGTGTACTGATAGCCTTTGGCGTTGTCGCCCTTGCCGAACCAGCCGGCCAGGTAGAGGGCGGTTCCTGTAACAACAAACTGCCCGGCAAAGGCAAATATGAAACGATAGGAATTTAATCCCGCCCTTTCGTAAGAGTCGGAAGTCATTACGGCGCCCAGTGAAGAATATGGAAGGTTGATGGCAGTAAAAACGGTCATCAGCAACAGATATGTAACTCCGGCATAAATAACTTTTCCGGAGGCGCTTATATCAGGTGTGGAAAAGGTAAGTACTGCCAGCACACTGTACGGAAGCGCCATCCACAGAAGGTAGGGACGGAATTTGCCCCATCGGCTGTTGGTCCTGTCGGCAATAATACCCATAAGCGGATCGCTGAGCATGTCCCAGAATCGGGCGATCAGCATGATAGTACCGGCGGCAGCCGCAGATATTCCGAAAGTATCTGTATAAAAAATCAGAATCCAGAAGCCTACCATGTCCCATACAAAGTGCGAAGCCGTATCGCCAAGGCCATATCCGATTTTTTCTTTCAGGGATAATTTTGCTGTGTTGCTACTCATAGTGATAGAACCGTTGTAATGCTTTTCTGTTTTTTAGTTATGGCAGGCTGAATGCCTGTAAACATTAAGACAAACTTGGGTAAATTTTCTCATTCCTTCAAATGAAATCCTCTCTTTTTTCTTGCCTCAAAACCTCTTTTGCATATTTGATGTCAACTGCTGATTTTTAGACCGTTTCACCCCTTTCCTCTGGAATTTAAAGCTCGGCCCTGAGCCCAGCTGGAGCCACAAACAAAACAGGCAGTCAAATGACTGCCTGTCTGTATTTCGCCGGGCTCGAAGCGTCCCTGCAACCTGGCCCCGTCTCCGCCGGTTGGCGGACCCCCGGGTATTTTATTAACACTCGGTCCTTATTCGCACTTCAGGTTTGTCCTTTGCGCTTTTGAAGCCTCTGCAAAGGGTCCGAACATGGCATTCTTAAATGACTCGCAGGCACTGGCCGTATCGCCTTTGCCAACCTGGGCAACGGCAAGCTGATAGTAAAATTTTGCCTTTGCTTCAGCATCACCCGTCTCCAGGGCCAGCCCCTTCTGGGCATACTCTGCTCCGCTGTCGAACTTATTCTGTTTATTGTATGCGTCTGCAAAGAAGTAGAAAAGATCTTTGTCTTCACCATATTTTGCGGCCCTGTTCAGCAGAGCAAGAGCTTCCTCAAAATTCTTGTCATTGACAGCCTGAGACCCCTTGGCGCGGAAATATTCAAGTGCCAGCACAGATGCCTGCATGGCCTTTTCATCGTCACTGCCGGTTCCAAGCTTTGCAAGAAACAGGTCAATAGTCTCCTCAAAAGCATCGGCATTGTCCTGTGTCCTGTATATTAAAGCCTTGTTGTAAACAGCATTCAGGTAGTCAGGGTTGATCACCAAAAGACTGTCAAAAGCCAGCAGGGCATTATCGTAATCCTTATTTGCAAAAAAATCAGCTGCCATGGCATTATATCCGGCAACCATGATCTTCCCGGCATTGTCCCTGGCTACTGTGTTGTTATATTTTTCTCCTACAGCATCTGCCTTCCTTGCTGCCTTGATTACTTCCGTTGCCGGCATTTTTTCCTTCAGGGCATTATTGGCAATCTTGATATATAAACCCGGCAATACCTTCATGGCATTTTGCTTCAGGTCATTGGCGGTCTCCCCAACCTGGTCAGAGAGCACTACTACTTTCTCAAAAGCATCAATAGCTACCTGAACATCAGTTTGCATTGACTGTGCCCCTTCATTATAAAATTTTATCACATCATTACGGTCCTGGCCATTGAGGTTTGTGCAAATAATTGCAGAAACGACCAGTATCCCTGCGGTTTTTCCAATTACTTTCATGCTCATTTTAATTCAGATTATCAGGTTATTATAAACTGTTTCCATTATTGTTGGCGGTAAATATAAAAATTATCTTTGATTTTCACGTTCAGGTGCAAATACATAGCAGGGTTCAATGCATGTTGAACCGCGACTGTTATGTCGGCAAACAGGGGCTTTTCTGCCGTTTTTGCAAATTCATTTTGTCACAGTGTCTTCCCGGTAACTGTCTTTTTTATCCAGCTGACAACTGCTTCCGCTATTTCTGCCCTGGTTTTCATGAATGAATGATTATCCGGAAATGCCATGATCTGCACATTGAGTGCATTTTCCTTTTTCAGGTCCCAGTAAAGTGGGATGATGTAGTCATATGTTACATCATCATCCCAGGCGCATATGAAAAGGATGTTTTTCAGGGCAAGCAACGGCGCATTTCTTCTCAAAAAGAATGAGGGGTCCAGTTTGTCAATACCGGCCTCCGCAATTTTTGCGGGAGTTTCGCCTTCCACGAGTCTTGCAATACCTGCTTCAACAGCTTTGCTTATGTTGGCATCCGTTGTTTTTTTCATTTCCGGATTTTGACTGTAATTTTCATAAAACACCCCCCAGTCAGTGCCGGCAATGTCTATTACAGATTTAATCAGCGGATGCCTGATTGCATATGTCATTCCCAGGCCCCCACCAAATGAATATCCGGCCAGGATGATTAAAGATGTATCTATATTAAATCTTGCGATATTCTCAGGCTGATGAAGAAAGTCAAATGCCGCCCTTATGTCCAGCTGACAGTTCTCTAAACTGAGACTCCCCTCACTTTGATGAAGGCCGCCAAAGTTAAATGTCATAACATTGATACCTGATTGTGATACTGCTTTTCCTAATCCCAAAACGTCTGAAGGATTACCCGGGAATCCCTGCAGAATAATTAATGTGGGAAATGATCCCGACCCTTCAGCCATATAAAATTTGCCCCTGAGTGTAATTCCGCTGTGGACTATTTTAATATCTGCAGGAGATGCCGGCTGACTTTGTGCTGTTTCTGACAATACGAGAAACAGTGACACAAAACTGAGAATCCTGATAGTTGCTTTCATTTCATTTCCCTCCATTTTTTAATCCCGTAATGAGAACTTAAAGAAGGGCGTCTTCCGGACCTGTTGATCCTCTACATTTCTCACAGAGAAGGCGGCGAGAGTCTGTGCAATGTATTTCAGGAAGCATATTCTTCTATTCGCCATAAATCCGGATTGATAAAGTTATAATATCAGAAGACTCAAGTCAAATAAATAATATCATCCTGAGGTATTTGTGCCTCTTCTTTTCC
>JAQBHM010000306.1:0-4919 GCA_032127795.1 Bacteroidales bacterium
AATCGAATGAAATACAAAAATTGGTCAGGCAGATCTGAAATTAATTATCACTGCGACCTATCTGGTTTTTAACAATTTACTATCTTCATCCCCGTTCTATATTTGAATTCCCGGGGTAAGATCATGAGTAAACGAGAACAGAAACCGCCATTTCCATGGACATCATTTGGTGTTCTTATTTTCGTGGCCATACTGCTTCTTGCAATTGTAACCCTCTATACTTCAGGTGAAAAGAGAGGTCTGATAGCAAATGCCTCCACTGAGATAAAGGCGGTAGCCAAACTTAAGAGTGACCAGATTGAGAGGTGGCGACGTGAGAAGATAAATGACGCCAAACTGATCTATGAGAACCGGACTCTGGTGGAACAGATAGAGACATTTTTTGTCAGTGATGACAATGCAAGGGAGAAGCTGCGCCTTGAACAATATCTCAAATCCCTGCTCGAGAATTATGACTTCGGCAGTGCACTTCTCGTTGATGCAGGAGGTAATCCCGGGTTATCCATTCCTGCGACCGATTCAGCCATGGGGCCCAACCTCAGAAGTCGGATCACTGCCATTATTGCCAAACCGCGGATAGAACTGTCTGACATGCATCAGGCAGCAGTTGTCAACTACCCTCACCTTGACCTTGTCATTCCGATGAGGATGCCTCATGAGGGTGACACTGTCCTTAGCGGAGTGATAATCCTGCGTATCGATCCGGAGCGGGAGCTATTCCCTCTGCTCGAGTCGTGGCCAACGCCCAGTAGCACCTCCGAGTGTCTGCTCTTGAGAAGAGAGGGTGATTCTGTGAGATTCATCAACAGACTTCTCCATATCGATAATATACCCCTGGAGAAGACCCTGTCGGTAAATGACAATTTATTACCGGCCGCAATGGCTGCCAAGGGCTATGAAGGTATATTAACAGGAATTGATTACCGCGGCGTAGAAGTCGTAGCTGCCACCCGCTCAATTCCTGAATCAGAATGGTACCTCGTTGCCAAGACCGATATGAGCGAGGTTCTCAGCCAGTTTAACCGTGAAATAACAATGCTCTGGCTGACGATGCTGCTAACACTCTTTGCCCTGGGGATGATAGGATTCCTGGCCATCAGGTCTACAAGACTGCAGTTTATCCGAAACAAATACAAGGAAGAGCTTGAAAGACAGGCCATAATGAAGCATCTCGACTTTGTAATAAAGCATGGCAATGATATTATTCTTCTTATTGATACGGATCTGAATGTCGTAGAAGCCAATGACCGTGCTCTTGAGGCTTACGGTTACCCTCGCGAAAAGCTTTTAGGCATGAACATTTCTGATCTCCGCACATCAGATGAGATCTCCTTTCTTCCTATGCATATAAAAGATCTTAAAGAAAAGGGTTCTTCATATATCGAAACGGTCCATAAGCGCAGAGACGGTACATCATTTCCCATAGAACTCAGCGCCCGTACGGTGGAGGTTGAGGGTGAAGTTTATTATCAGACAATAGGGCGTGATATCTCAGAGCGTAAGAGAGCCGAAAAAGAGATGCGTGAGAGTAACAAAAAACTCAATACCATCATCAACAACCTCCGCGGTGTTGTCTTCCGCTGTCTCAATGACCCTGAATGGACCATGCAATATATAAGCGATGGCATCTACGAACTTACAGGTTATCTCCCCAATGAATTCATTGACAATAAGATAAGATCATATAGTTCAATAATAGATCCGGAAGATAAGGAAAGTGTCAGTGCTGAGATACACAAAGCGCTGAGTACCGGGTACCTCTACACTATCGAATACCGTGTCCTGACCTCATCAGGAAACAAACGCTGGGTATGGGAAAGAGGCCGGGGCTATTATGAGGGTGATAAGCTTGTTGCTCTGGAAGGATTTATATCTGACATCACCGACAGAAAACGCATTGAAGAGGAACTGATACGGGCGAGAGACAAGGCTGAACAGAGCGACAGGCTTAAGACTGCCTTTCTCCATAATATCTCCCATGAGATCCGGACCCCTATGAATGCCATCGTGGGATTCACAACGCTCCTCGACTCGCCTGACAATACAGATGAAAGCCGCAGACAGTATATTGACATTATATATCAGAGCAGTAACCAGCTGCTCTCTATCATAACCGACATTGTTGATATATCGAATATCGAGACAGGACTGGTAAAGGTAACCCTTACCGAAGTGAACCTTAATATGCTGATCAGGAGCCTGTATGACCAGTACCTTCTCCGTGTAAGCAACCAGAACCTTGCATTTTCATGTACAACTCACCTGGCTGATTCTGATGCTGTTGTCATGACCGATGAAACAAAGGTCATCCAGATTTTCTCCAACCTGCTGAACAATGCCCTGAAATTTACCCGTGAGGGCAGGATAGAGTTCGGCTATGTCCTTCGTGGAGGTACGATTGAGTTTTTTGTCAGTGATACCGGGATAGGTATTGACACGGAAAACCACGAGAAAGTATTCGAGCGATTTTTCCAGGTTGAGAGCCCGAACTCAAAACAATACTCAGGCACCGGGCTTGGCCTGGCAATATCAAAAGCTTACGTGGAACTTCTCGGGGGAGCAATATGGCTCATCGCAGCACCTGGTGAGGGATCATTGTTTTGCTTCTCAATACCTTTCTCAAAGAAGTCAGCACACAAATTAAGTGCAAAAGGCAGAAGAAAAATCAAGGAGTCCTGAGAGCGAAAGGAACGATTCAATTCTTCTTTTTTATTTCTATGCCGAGGTCATCAAGCTGTTCTTTCTTTATTGACGAGGGCGTATCAATCATCACATCCTTTGCCTGGTTATTCTTAGGGAAGGCAATAAAATCGCGTATTGAATCAGACCCTCCGAATATGGCCGCCCATCTGTCAAAGCCGAAAGCGATCCCTCCGTGTGGCGGTGCGCCGTATTTGAAAGCATTAAGAAGGAACCCGAACTGATGTTGAGCTTCCTCTTCTGTGAATCCAAGTGTTCTGAACATCAATCCCTGGGTTTTTGTATCATGAATACGTATAGACCCTCCTCCTATCTCCGTTCCGTTAATAACAAGGTCGTATGCGTTTGCATGAACCCTGCCGGGGTCGCTCTCCATATACTGGAGGTCTTCCGGTTTAGGTGATGTAAAAGGATGGTGCATGGCATAGAACCTCCTGGACTCCTCATCCCATTCCAGCAGCGGGAAATCCACCACCCACAACGGAGCGAAGATACCGGGTGTACGCAATCCCAGGCGGCCACCCATCTCCAGTCTCAGCTCGCCAAGGGCCGAAAGTGTCTGTCTCCGGCCTCCGCCGATCATAAGTATAAGGTCTCCCGGGCTTGCATCTACTGTTTTAGCAAGCGATAAAAGGTCATCTGGTGAATAAAATTTGTCTACGCTTGACTTAACTGTACCGTCAGCCTCAACACGAGCATAGACCAGTCCTTTTGCACCTATCTGCGGACGCTTCACAAAATCAGTAAGCTCATCGAGCTGCCTGCGGGTATAAGAAGCACAACCGGAGGCACAGATAGCTCCAACATAGTCAGCACTGTCAAAAAGGGGGAAATTCCGGCCTTTGACCGTTTCTGTAATATCATTCACAAGCATCCCGAACCTGATGTCAGGTTTATCTGTTCCATATGATGCCATCGCCTGCTCATACGGGAGACGGGGAAATTTATCCTTAAACTCAATGCTTTTTATTTCACGGAACAGATGGTATGCCAGTCCCTCAAACATATCCAGGATATCATCCTGGTGTACAAATGACATCTCACAGTCTATCTGCGTGAACTCGGGCTGTCTGTCGGCTCTCAGATCCTCATCGCGGAAGCATTTCACTATCTGGAAATACTTGTCAAACCCGGCCACCATCAGCAGCTGCTTGAATGTCTGCGGGCTCTGCGGCAGGGCATAAAACTCACCGTGATGCAGCCTTGAGGGCACTACAAAGTCGCGTGCACCCTCAGGTGTTGACTTGATAAGCACCGGAGTCTCCACCTCTATGAATCCCTGGCCATCAAGATAGTGCCGAACCTCCTGTGCCATCCTGTGTCTCAGTATCATATTGGACCGTACATTGGCACGGCGGAGATCAAGGTAGCGGTATTTCATCCTCAACTCATCGCCACCGTCGGTATTCTCCTCTATTGTGAATGGCGGCACCTCGGAAGCGTTGAGTATTGTAATATTGTCAACCGTTATTTCTATATCTCCAGTGGGGAGCTTTGGATTCTTGTTGCTTCGCTCAGCTACAGTACCTTCAGCCTGAATAACAAATTCACGGCCAAGCTTTCTTGCCTGCATGCATAGGTCAGCATTGGTTTCCATATTGAAAACCAGTTGTGTGAGTCCGTAACGGTCACGAAGGTCAATGAATGTCATTCCGCCCAGGTCACGTGAGCGCTGCACCCAGCCTGAAAGTGTGATGTTCTCTCCTCTGTTGCTGATGCGCAACTCGCCGCAGGTATGTGTTCTGTACATATAAGTTGATTGAGGAGACAAAAGTAAGAAATAATAGCGAAACAAGGAGCAGGCAGCGGAGAGCATAAAGAAAGTCGAATGTCCAAAGTCGAAGGTCGAAGGTCGAAAGTCGAAAGTCGAATGCAAAAGGGCGAATGCGGAATGTCGAATGTCCAATGTCGAATGTTGAAAGTCAGGGCCGAGCGTTAAGAAAAAACCCTGTGGGTGTTTTTAGGGAGGAGCCAGACTGCAGGGGAGAAAAGAGCATAGAGCATAGAGCGTAGACCAGAGAGAAAAAGGTTAAAGTAGCATTGAGCTGAAAGCTGAAAGCTGAGCGCTGAAAGCTGAAAGCAAAAGATAAATGTCGAAAGTCGAAAGTCGAAAGTCGAAAGTCGAAAGTCGAATGTCGAAAGTCGAATGTCAAAGGCAGCCATTGAATTAGGTTTGCCGGATCGCAACTCGCAAATCGCAACTCGCAAATCGCAAATCT
>JAQBHM010000307.1:0-5124 GCA_032127795.1 Bacteroidales bacterium
GGTTAAATGAGTGAGAAAATTCCCGGGGAAAAATTTCATGGTAACAGCGCAGGGATATCTGTACCATTATGGGAAAACAAAAACAGCATCAGGTATGCAAAGGCCAACGCTCTGGCTGTGCGGAGCATGGAAACCGACAGGAAACTTGTTTTCTACAATCAGCTTAAGACACAGTATGAGAAAGCATCAGCACTGCAGAAAAGAGTATCAGATTACCGTATCGCCCTCGGCATACTGAACAGCTCTGCCCTGCTTGAGAAATCATTCAGCATGGGAGAGATCTCCATCAGTGAATACCTGCTTGAGATCTCAATTTATTATGACAGTATCAGCCGGCTGCTGGAAACGGAGAGGGAGCTTCATAAAGAAGTGGCAGGCATGATGATATATTCTTATTAGTGCTATTTTTGCCATATTACGAAAGCAAGAATGAGGCAAGCCTGCATACTGATCTTATTATTATTAGTCTTACTACCGGTTAATGCACAGACATTTACCAGCAGTAATCTTCCGGTGGTTCTGATAACCACTGACGGTGGAGCACCGATACCTGATGAACCCGGTGTTCTGGGAAACATGAAGATCATCTACAGGGGTCCCGGGCTGCGAAATTATATTACTGATCAGAACACCCCGGAATATCTTAATTATAACGGCAGGATTGACATCGAGATCAGAGGATCGTCATCACAGGTCTCCCCCAAGAAGAACTATGGCTTATCCACCATCATGCCGGATAATATTACAAACAACAATGTGAGCCTGTTGGAAATGCCTCGTGAAAACGACTGGATACTTGGGGGTATGGTCTTTGACACTGCACTCATCAGGGACTATTTCACACAATCACTTTCACGCCGCATTGGAAACTATGCTTCAAGGGCTAAATATTGCGAGGTCCTCATCAACGGAGATTACAAAGGGCTGTTTATCCTGCAGGAAAAAATCAAGGCTGATGACAACCGTGTGAACGTACATAAAATAGCCGCCACTGACAACCTGCTTCCGGAAGTCTCTGGTGGTTATATAACCAAGGCTGATAAAACCACCGGCGGGGACCCGATTGCCTGGACAATGTACAGCTGGTTCGGTGCCAATGTAGATTATATTCACCATTTCCCGAAACCTGAGAATGTTACCGTTCAGCAGACCAACTATATCAGGGGTGAGTTCTTCAGGCTCGAGAATACGGCAAAAAACAATGACATCTCGCTTGTCTCTGGCTATCCGTCAATCATAGATATCCCCTCATTCGTTGACTTCATGCTCATAAATGAGTTTGCATGCAATCCTGATGCATATACCTACAGCACCTTTTTCCACAAGGACCTTAACGGAAAACTCAGGGCCGGCCCGTTATGGGATATAGACCTCTCATACGGCAACGATCTTTTCATGTGGGGTCTTGACAGGAGTAAACCCGATATATGGCTTTTTCAGGATTATCAAAATGACGGGTCAAGGTTCTGGAGAGATCTTTTTTATAACACCCCCTTCAGATGTTATCTTTCCAGGAGGTTCAATGAGCTTACGCAGCCCGGACAGCCACTGAATCAGGCCAGTCTCGAGACTTTCATAGATGAGACTGTTGCAATGATCAGCGAGGCTGTCGCAAGAGATTATACTCGATGGAATAAGATCGGAAGTCACTCACAGCGTATCGCCGGAATTAAAGCTTTTATTGAATCACGGCTCACCTGGATGAACGCAAACCTGGGATCATTTGCAGAATGCAGCAATATCGCCGTACCTCCGCTGGTGATAACAAAGATTATGTATCACCCGCTCCCTACCGTGCAGATACCTGACGGTGATGATCTTGAGTTTCTTGAAATACGTAATAGCGGAACCCAGACTGTTAACCTCACCGGTGTTTATTTCAGGGGCACAGGTCTTGTCTACCAGTTTCCGGCAAGCTCAACCCTGGGGCCGGGGTCATCAGTCATGCTTGCCAGCAATGCTGCTGCTTTTCAGTCACGATATGGCTTCACTCCCTTCGGACAGTTCACCAGGCACCTGTCAAACAAGAGTCAGCCCATTGTGCTGGCTGACGGATTCGGGAATGTTATTGATAATGTAACATACTCAGATTCAATACCATGGCCCAATGCCGATGGCAACGGGTATTATCTTGAGCTGTCCGGCATAAGTCTTGACAACAGCCTGGCCTCAAGCTGGATTGCATCAAATACAATACTCACTTCGGCAGATGAGTTACACACTGCTGCTGATATCCGGTTATGGCCTAATCCGGTGAAAGACAAACTGTATATCAGGGCAGAAAGCACAATTGAATCTGTCTCGGTTATTGACCTGCAGGGACGACTTCTCCTTGTAACGGAGCCCGCAAGTAATAATTTTGAACTTGGAATGGGCAACTTCGCAACCGGGACTTATATCGTCAGGATTGTCACCAGAGAAGGAACCTGCCATGAAAAAGTGGTGAAAAACTAGTCTTCTGCCAGATATAAGTACCTGCAGCACCGCTGCCAAGCGTAAGATGAACTGACTCTCCCCTTAATTTCAGATTGAAGTTTTTAGTAGCCGTACCTGTATTAGTGACTATAAGCACTTTCTTGCATTCGGTTGTTTTGAAGGCGATAGTACAGGTATCATGACCGGTTTCATTTTCACGGATAAACCTATCTGTACTGGTATACTCTTACATAATCAACCTCCATTGTACGCGGAAAGACCGAGTCATCAATTCCCTGGGCTCCTCCCCAGTTACCTCCTACTGCCACATTCAGCAGCAGATGAAACCTCTTGTCAAACGGCCATACTTTATACCCTGAGCCTTCATTCCTGAAAGTAAAATAGAGATAGTCATCAACATATACCCTGTAGTCATTAATTCCCCATTCGAGAGCATATACGTGAAAGTCAGAATAACATGTTGGAATATTTATTTTACCACTTTTATGAGTGCCGAGAAGGTGATTGTATTTCTCCGTATGAGCGGAGGCTAAAATAACATAAGGATCATATCCCACATTCTCCATGATATCTATCTCTCCGCTTGCAGGCCAGCCACCGTAAGACCAGTCAGTGGAGAGCATCCAGATGGCAGGCCACATGCCCCTGCCGTCAGGCAGCTTTGCCCTTATCTCCATCCTTCCGTACAGCCAGTCACCTTTTCCTTTTGTAATAAGCCTCGCTGAAGTGTAGTGAAATCCCTTATATTCCTCTTTTATTGCAGTGATTCGCAGTATACCGTCCTTTACTTCAGCATTTTTCAGCCGTGCCTTTGTGTAAAACTGCTTTTCATTGTTGCCCCATCCACCTTCATTGTTGGCAGTGTCATAGCTCCATTTAGAATCAATGGGAAGCCCTGAGTAGTCAAACTCATCACTCCATACGAGAGTTTTTGAAAAATCAGGCTTGACACGAACAAAGTCCGGATCCTTTTCTTTAACGCATCCCAAAGCTATCAGAGATCCTAAACAAAAAAACAGTATCGATTGTATATTCATTTTCTTCATCCTTATTTTCACTCTATTCAACAATAAATTCGCCGTGTAATCCTTCATCTGAGTTTGTTCCTATCCATACATCAAACTGACCAGGTTCAGTAAGGGTCTCCTTACCGTTAAAGAACGCCAGGGCGGCAGCTTCTATTTTGAATATGACCTCTGTTTTTTCTCCCTTTTTGATTGTGACTCGTTTGAAACCTTTAAGTTCTTTTACAGGTCTTGTTATGCTTCCCACGCGGTCACGCACATAGAGTTGCACCACCTCGTCGGCATCCATTTCGCCTGTATTGGCAATCGTTGCTTTTACATCTATCGATCCTGTCAGGCTCATTGAGAGTGCTGACAATGAAAGGTCACTGTATTCAAAGGTAGTATAGCTTAAGCCGAAGCCGAAGGGCAGCAATGGTGTGTAACCGTAATCCAGCTGGGATGATTTGTAGCCCAGTGAAACCTGAGGGTTATCAATGGGGATGCTGTCGATAGGCGTCCATGATTGCGCTGAGGCCGGTCTGCCGGTATTATTATGGTAATAGTAGAACGGTATTTGGCCTGCACCCTTGACAAAAGTTATCGGCAGCTTACCTGATGGCGACTCCTTGCCGAAGATAAGATCTGCAAGTGCCGGACCTGCCATTGTACCACCGTGCCATGCATAGAGCACTGCATCCGATTCATTCATCTCATCGCCTATGGCCAGTGGCCGCCCTGCCATTACTACTATGATGAGTGGCTTGCCGGTCTTTGACAGTTCGGAGATAAGTTCACTCTGTACTCCGGGCAGGTCTATTTCACCGCGGCACTGACCCTCGCCCGAAAGGATCCACTCTTCGCCTGCGAAAAACAGAATAGCGTCTGATTTTCCGGCGGCTGCAATGGCGGCGTCAAACTGTGAGGTACTTTTATCACGACTGTACTCCAATCCGCTGACATAATTAACTTTTTTCTCACCCAGCAATTCCCTGATGGCTTTCAATGGGGTGACGGAGTTCTCACCACGGCCGTCAAAGCACCATGCGCCAAGCTGGTCACGGGGAGCATCGGCCAATGGCCCTATCACAGCCACCGAGGAGATATCCGTACCCAGGGGTAACGTCTTGCCTTCATTCTTCAGCAGCACCGTACTCTCCCTTGCCACTGTCCGGGCATGTTCAAGGAAGTCAGGGGCCAGAAATATCTTTTCAGAGTCAGGATCAACATAGGGATTTTCAAACAGCCCCAGTCTGTATTTTACCCTGAGAATATTCAACACTGCTTCGTCAATCTGGGCCTTTGTTATCTTATTCTCATCAAGCAGACTCTTTATATTTTCAAAATAGACAGTAGAGCCCATTTCCATGTTCACCCCCGCTCTTATGGCTTTTGCAGCGGCATCCTTATCATCAGTGGCATAACCGTGATCTACAAGCTCTTCCACAGATCCCCAGTCGCTGATAACAAACCCGTCGAATTTCCACTCATCACGCAAAATTGTGCGCAGGGTATAATTATTTGCAGAGGCAGGTATCCCGTTCAGGTCATTGAATGCAGACATGAATGTGAGAGCCCCTGCATCCTTTGCTGCCTTAAAAGGTTTAAGCACCACGTTCCTCAGAACCGGTTCGGTAATATAGGTGGTATTGTAATCACGTCCGCCCTCTGAAAATCCGTATCC
>JAQBHM010000308.1:0-2565 GCA_032127795.1 Bacteroidales bacterium
AGCAGTCAGGAGTGCGTCATGCCTGTATTTCATCTCAGTAAGAGACTGACGTGCTTTGACTCTTTCTGCGGACAGCATGTCAAGGCTGACAGCCGGTATGACGCCGTTATTCACGCCCGATTCAGCTTCTTTCATCCGTGCATCAAGTTCGGAGATCATCAATTCAGTCACATTTATCTGCATGGAGATGAGCAGCACGGAGAAGTAATAGTTATTAATCTGTTCACGAAGGCGGTATATGTCAGCCTCATTCTGCTTCATATTCAGCTCTCTTACCACCTGCTCAACGGCCCTTGCGCTGCGTGTCACTCCGCCATCCCAGATCACCTGGCTGACATCAAAGGTAGCGCGATACTGTTCGTGGGGAATAGCTGGAACCGAACCCGGGGGAAGAGGCAGGGAACCGAGAAGAGCTGACATATCAGGTATATCAGAGTTATAGACAAAGCTTCCATTAAGATCGAGTGCCGGAAGATAGGCTGAAGCAAGGTTCCGGTCCCGAAGTGCTGACATATCTGAATATAGTTGTCCCTCACGTGCAAGCGGAGTAGCTGTGGCAGCAGAGTCATAGCACTGCCACAGCGTCACCGTCTTCTGGGCGTAAGCACCGGAGAGGGAGACCAGCAGTACAACTGCAAAAAGTATCTTTTTCATTTCTTACGGTTTTTTAAGGCAGTGATGACAAAATCAGCAGCAAACTCCTTTCGGTCACTCATGAAAGCATTAAAGCTTTTCTTTTCACCTATCTGTGACATGATGATCATCATGACATCGCGGGCAGCAAAGGGAAAGATGGCAAGAGAAACAATTGTTATTATCAGTTGAGGCAAATCATTCCTGGTGATGCCGTACTCTTCCAGCTCTTCAGAGTGCATTTTAAATATGATATCACTTACCTGGTTATACCTGAGAGTCTCAGTTATACCTTTTACCAGGTCAGGGTTATGTGAGATCTCGTTCATCAGAAAGAGTGGGAGCCTTGGTGTTTTTGAAAGGATATTTATGTGTTCATTATAGTATAGTCTTATCTTCTCCTCGAATGATATTTCCATCATGAATACTGAGAGTATCTTCTCAAACATTTTCTTCATCAGAGGCTGAAATACGGCCTTAAAGAGCTGATCCTTGGTGTGGAAGTAGTAGTGGAGAAGGGCCTTGTTTATGCCGGCCTTGTCAGCTATCTCCTGCATCCGGGCAGCGGCAAAGCCTTTCTCTTCGAAGACGGCAGTGGCGGCTTTAAAGATCTTCTCTTCAGTCTGGATGTCCGGGTCTTTATCTTTAACCATGCAGTTTAACTATATAGTTTAACCGAATGGTCAAAAATATATCATTTTTTTCAATCTGCAAACTTTTTTTAAGAATTATTTTGCTGGTGCTTTGAAAGAGAACAACGGGAAGTATACCGGTTCAGTCATTATCAGGCGCCATCGGTCCAATAATTATCCTGCAGGCATTCAACATTTGAATGATGAGGGTGACAAAGAGGATCTTTTACCGGAGGCGCACTGAAAAAAGACCTCAGGGTAAAATGAGCGGGGCAGTATCACTCCACATTATCAGAGATAAACTTCACAATCTTGTTAAATGAATCCACGAGGTTTGCTCCTGTCCAGCCGTGAGATTCACCGGGGTAATAGACCATCTTGTTGACTACACCGGCAGCGTCAAGACTGCTGATCAGCATGGTTGTCTGCGATGGAGGCACAAGAAGGTCAGCTCCGCCCTGGAGAGCTATTGTAGGGGGACTGCCTGTTGTGATAAACTCTGAAGGAGATGATGACGTGTAGAGAGCAGGGTTGTCAACCGGAAAGACCCCGGTGGCACCGTAGAGGATCAACTGATGCACAATGCTGTAATCCCATAATGACATGAGGTCAAAGGGACCGAAAAAATCGATCACCGCTCTGACATATCCGCCGGGATCATTCTTATAAGCGTGTAACATCGCCAGATGTCCTCCGGCACTGGCACCAAGAAGCACAATATCATCAGAGACCATAAACTCCGCAGCATGGTCAGTGAAATATTCAATTGCACTCTTGACATCATTTTCCTGCGTCGGGAAAAGATTTACAGAATTATTATAGGCAAGCCTGTAATTAAGATTTACAACGGCATAGTCAGGCAGTCGTTTCCTGAGTGTATCAACATACTGATTCATCTCGGATTTATCTCCCTCCACCCATCCTCCGCCATGTATTACAATTATTGTTTTTGTTTCTCCACGGCTTCTGTTGTGAGGCAGATAGATATCCATCTTCTGCTGTGCGCTCTCTCCGTAGGCTACATCCTTACTGATAACTTCTGTGGCAGGAGGTGACTCTTTCTTGCATGACCATGTAACTACTGAAAGTAATAACACTGTAGTTTTAAGCAGGTCAAGGCAGGCTGTTTTTCTGATGGTTGTCATGCAGGCAAATATATATAATATTGAGAAGTTCATTTTATCATACTGTCAGGGAGGTTGCCATAATTCAGGGGGGCAGGGCGGAGATTCTCACAAACCTTGATAATGGACAGCTTGATTATGACGTCGTGCAATTCTGTATTTAAATAGGAATAAAG
>JAQBHM010000309.1:0-4164 GCA_032127795.1 Bacteroidales bacterium
TCAAAGGTGACCGTACCATTCTCAGTCAGGCCATAACACTTGTTGAGAGCTCTCTTCCCGAGCATTATGATACGGCACAGGCGGTGGTTGAACGTTGCCTCCCGGCCAGCACGCGATCAGTAAGAATAGGAATAACAGGTATTCCCGGAGCCGGCAAGAGCACCTTCATTGACACTTTCGGCACAATGCTCACGCGTCTCTATGGCAGACGCCTGGCCGTACTGGCAATAGATCCCAGCAGTCAGCAGAGCCATGGCAGCATTATGGGAGACAAGACAAGGATGGGTCAGCTAAGCACTGACCCTGATGCCTTCATAAGACCCTCACCTGCCGCCGGCACACTGGGAGGAGTGGCACGTAAAACACGTGAGTCAATAATACTTTGCGAAGCCGCCGGCTTTGACACAATAATCATTGAGACAGTAGGCGTTGGACAGTCAGAGACGGCAGCGCACTCAATGGTCGACTTCTTTCTTGTGCTGATGCTGGCAGGAGCGGGTGATGAGTTGCAGGGCATAAAAAGAGGCATCATGGAGATGGCAGACACAATAACCATCAACAAAGCTGACGGTAATAATATTCAGAAAGCAGAGATGGCAAGGATGGAATATCAGAATGCATTGCGCCTCTTTCCCCAGTCACAGTCGAAATGGAGCCCCCGCGTGCTTACATGTTCCGCATTGGAGAATACCGGCATGGCTGAGGTGTGGGAGACGATTCGCGATTATGTCAGCCATACCAAGAGCAACGGCTATTTCTGGGAACGTCGGCGAGAACAGGCAGTGACCAGAATGCATGAAACGATTATTGACTCATTGAAGAATTCTTTCTATAACCATCCCGAGATTATTGATCTGATACCTGATCTTGAAAAACATTTGCGCGAGGGCGAGATTACCTCTTACAAACCCGCAGCAATACTTCTTGATAAATACTTCAGCAGAAAGATGTAATCATCAAATATTTATATCTTTGGCCAAATACAGATAACTAATATTTACTATGACCAAATCCTTTAAAATGAAAAGATTATTTTACCTGATGGTTCTTGCAGCCATTGTGACTGCATGTTCCAATGAACCAAAATTTATTGTCACAGGAACAATTGACGGCGCTGACTCAGGAATGGTGTTGCTGCAGAAACGTATCCCCGGCGGTTATTCAGTGATTGATTCAGCCAGTATTGAGAACGGGACCTTCAAAATGGAAGGCACAGTTGACTATCCGCAAATGGTCATGCTCTCGCTTAAAGATAAAAGAGGCGGCATGAACTTCTTCATTGAGAATTCAGAGATCACCATAAACGGTAATGCTGACTCACTTTATCTTGCTTCTGTTATTGGATCAGCAACACAGGCCGAGTTTGAAACATACAAGGCATCACTTGACGGATTTAATGCAGAGATGAGAACCACCTTTGACCGCTACCGCGAAGCCAGAACTGCAGGAGATGAAGAGCTTACTGCATCCATCGAAATGGAACTTGAAGCTCTTGAAAACAAGCAGCTGGAAATGAAAAAGGAATTTATTGCCAGCAATCCTACTTCATTCGTAACCCCTGTAGTGCTGAACGAAATATCATACTACCTTGAGGCACCTGAAATGGAAACCATTCTTGGCGGACTGGATACCACACTCAATAAAGTTGAGGGAGTGGCCAGGCTGAAAGAGAGACTGGCTGTTCTCAAAACTGTGGCCATGGGCGAGAAAGCCCCGGACTTCGAACTTAATGATGTCACAGGTGCTCCTGTGTCACTTTATTCCAGGATTGGCGGCGGCACAAAGCTTCTGCTTGTTGATTTCTGGGCATCATGGTGTGGTCCCTGCCGCCAGGAGAACCCCAACGTTGTAAAGGTATGGAAGGAATACAACAAAAAGGGCTTTGATGTCTTTGGAGTTTCACTTGACTCAAAGGAAGAAGCATGGAAAAAAGGCATCGAAGAAGATCAGCTTACATGGACACATGTGTCAGATCTTAAGTATTGGGACTGTGCACCGGCAAAAATGTACGCCGTGAATGCTATACCTGCCAACTTCCTGCTTGATGAGAATGGAATCATTATTGGTCACAATCTCCGCGGAGATGACCTTGCTGAAAAAGTAGCAGAGGTGCTCGGGTCAAACTAACCTGATAATATTAACTTTGTACAAAAGCCGTTGGAACTGGGTATCCAGCGGCTTTTTAAATTTAAATAGCTAGGTCATGAGTAAAAAAGATGATTTTTTCAGACATATTAATGAAGGCTATGCCACCAAAGGAGAAGCAATCATCCTTGGCGGTGCAATGCTTGACGGTGAACCACTGGCTGATGCCTTTGTAAAGATACCTCTGAAAACACTTAACAGGCATGGACTTGTTGCAGGCGCCACAGGAACGGGAAAGACCAAGACCCTTCAGGTCATTGTGGAACAGCTCTCTCTCAAGGGCATTCCCTCCCTGGTGATGGATGTCAAGGGTGACCTGAGCGGCATAGCCATGCCCGGGGAGGAAAAGCCTTTTATCACTGACCGCCATTCAAAGATCAACATGCCCTATTCAGTCAAAGGATTCCCTGTTGAGCTGCTTTCTCTTTCTGAACAGAACGGAGTGCGGCTCCGAGCCACAGTCTCGGAGTTCGGACCTGTGCTTTTCTCACGTATTCTTGATCTGAATGACACCCAGGCGGGCATAGTCTCAGTCATCTTCAAATACTGTGATGACAATAATATGGCCCTGATAGATCTCAAGGACATCAAAAAGGTAATACAGTTCATAACAGAAGAGGGTAAGCAGGAGATTGACCGCGAATACGGAAAAATATCCACCTCATCCACGGGTATCATCATGCGAAAGATAATAGAGCTTGAGCAGCAGGGGGCTGACCTCTTTTTCGGCGAGATGTCATTCGATATCTATGATCTCATGCGCAGTGACAGAGAGGGGAATGGATATATTAATATAATCAGGCTTAATGACATACAGGATAAGCCCAAGCTTTTTTCCACATTCATGCTCTCACTGCTGGCTGAGGTCTACAGCCAGATGCCGGAAAAGGGTGACCAACTCAAGCCGGAGCTGGTGATATTTATTGATGAGGCACACCTCATCTTCAACCAGGCCAGCAAAACATTGCTTGAACAGATAGACACCATCATTAAGCTGATACGATCAAAGGGTGTGGGTCTCTTTTTTGTCACCCAGAACCCCACTGATGTTCCTCCTTCGGTGCTTGCGCAGCTGGGCCTGAAGGTACAGCATGCACTCAGGGCTTTTACCGCCAATGACCGCAAGGCAATCAAACTTACGGCAGAGAACTTCCCTCTGTCTGAATATTATAAGACTGAGGATGCACTTACTGCCCTGGGTACCGGAGAAGCCTTTGTCACTGCCCTGAATGAGAAAGGTATCCCGACACCCCTGGCAGCTACAATGCTGCGTGCGCCGATGGGACGTATGGATATACTCACAGAGCAGGAGATAGCGGGCATCAACAACTCATCAGTACTGGTAGGCAAATATTCGCGCATCGTGGACCGCCAGAGCGCCTATGAGATGCTTGAACGCAAGATCTCCGACATAGAAGACTCAAAGGCTGACGAGCAGAGGAGGAAGGAAAGTGAGAAAGAGAGAGAAAGAGAAACAGAGCGGGAAAGAGAGAGAAATACAGGAAGGGGATATTACCCCCAACGTCGGCCGGCACCTCGCAGAACCGCAATGAATCCTGTTGTCAAAGTACTCACCTCTGCATCTTTCATCCGCGGCGTGATGGGAGTTCTGACAAAGGCTATTAAGAAATAACAGTTAGTCATATGAACGGCTGAGAAGAGAGATCAGCGGGGTTTTACTAAATGATTGGCCGGTGGTTGCTGTTACAGGTTCTTGCCCTCTCAGAACCCCTTCAGGGGCATAAAAACAGTCGGTATCAGTAGCAGGAATCCTGTGATCAGGAGAATGATTATCAGCGGCAATACCCATCTGAACCACTTTTCATAGGGTATCTTTGCAACACTCAGTACCCCAAGCAGCACGCCTGATGTAGGAGTGATCATATTTGTTATTCCGTCACCCAGCTGGAAGGCCACTACTGTAGCCTGCCTCGATATACCTATCAGGTCAGAGAACTGTGACATCATTGGCATTGTCAGAGCTGCCTTGGCAGATCCTGAGGGCATAACCAGATTGAT
>JAQBHM010000310.1:0-3613 GCA_032127795.1 Bacteroidales bacterium
GACAAATACAACAAGAATTTTGATAATATCTACCGGATAGAAATCGGGGGATCAGTCTACATGGTCTCAGCGATTGGACCAGCATTCAAAAATGAATTTCCTGAGATAGAAAAGTCTGTCAGATTCTCAGGCATTGGGGCAGCGCTGTTAACTTCGGATATGGAGTCAATTCTGACGGAGAACACCTTTCTGGCCGACTCCACCTTGTTTGATGTTTTTACATATGAGTTTCTGTATGGTGATCCCAGGGAGGCCCTTGTAACCCCATTCAGCATAGTACTTACCCAATCCACTGCCGCAAAACTCTTTGGGGACATTGATCCTTTAGGCAAGGCATTGAAGATCGATAATCAGTTCGAGGTAACGGTTACAGGCGTAATAAAAGATGTCAGCCAGACCCACATGCCGGTTGATGCCATAGCCTCCTTTGTGACAATGGGTAAAGTAATGCCACAACCTGACTTTCTATACTCTTTTGGCACAACGCAATACCCTACCTATTTCCTGATAAGAGAAGGTGTCGATATAGAAAAACTGACCGAAAGAATGACAGAGTTTACAAATGATCTATATGTTAAGCATGGAGGAACAGCCGAAGGCAACGAAAATGAACTGGTGCCTCTTAAGGACATATATTTTCATGAGGAACATTTCCCGGGTCACCTGCACGGCAACATCAGGTTTGTTTATATTTTCCTGCTTGTATCTATCCTGACTCTGGTAATTGCATGCATTAACTTCATAAATCTTACAATTGCAAAATCATCGGCAGTGGTCAGGGAGGTAGGAGTAAAAAAAGTATTCGGGGCTTCAAAGAAACAGCTGTTCGGACAATTTCTATTTGAATCAATAATTCTTTGTTTTATTTCCTCGCTGTTTGCAATCACAATAATCCAGATCATAATCCCGGAATTCAATCAGATTACAGGGGGAAAACTTTCCCTTGATAACTATCTTACTGCACCCTATATTTTAACCTATTTTCTGATTGTGGCCCTTATTGGCATACTTGCCGGGATATACCCTGCCATAAAACTATCTTCATTCAGCCCTATTCAGTATTTACGCAAGTTCGGCGGCCGGGGGGTATCGAGATCACCATTCAGAACAGGTCTTGTAATCTTCCAGTTCACCATTTCAATAATTCTTATGCTGTCTGTTTTTGTCGTCATCCGACAGATCTCCTATATGAAAAAGTATAAAACAGGATTCAATACGGAAAATATTATTCTTCTCAGTCTGGACGGTGACCTTCATGATAAAAAAGAAGCTTTCAAAAACGAAATTATGTCAATTCCCAACATTGAAGAGATAGCTTTTACCAGTGCTCCTCCAGGAACCGTAAATAATTATGAAGGCTTCAGTTACCAGGGGGTGCGGGAAGGTTTTCCGGTATTCACTGTTGACCCTTCATTCCTCCCTATGCTGGATGTAAAAATCAGTGAGGGAAGAAATTTTTCATGGGAAAGACCCAATGACAGATACGGCGTATGTATCCTGAACCGTGAGGCGGTTGAATTATTTGGAATGGAAAATCCGGTAGGCAGTTTTCTGAAACATTCATACTACCTGACAACCATCCCGAAAAATGATATTGAAGTGGTGGGTGTAATTGATGACTACCATTATATCTCCCCAAAAGATTCAGTGGGCCCGGCGCTGTTTTGCTACGGCGACTGGTACAATACCGCCTGCCTGAAAATTAACCCTGACAATATGCCGGCGACTTTGAAGCAGATAGAGAATGTATGGAATAAATTTGCTCCCGGATTCCCTTTCAAATATCAATATCTCGATGAATTCTACGGAAGGCAGTACTCTGGAGAGTCTACTCTCAGTAAAATTCTTGTCTATTTCGCCCTGGTGGCCATCCTTATCGCCTGCCTCGGCCTACTGGGTCTCACATCCTTCCTTGCCCAGGAAAAAACCAAAGAGATTGGGATACGCAAGGTATTCGGTGCAACAAGTAATCTGATAATCAGACTGTTGTCAGCTAACTTCCTGAAATGGGTTGTGGTGGCAATAATCATTGGATCACCTATAGCTGTCATAGCAATGAACAGGTGGCTGATAAATTTTGCCTATCACACCACTGTCTCATGGTGGCTGATAGTTTCAGCTGCCTTAATACTTCTTTCAGTGTCTCTCTTTACAATTATCTTCCATATTGCTAGAATCTCAAGAACAAATCCGGTGGATGCCCTGAAATATGAGTGACGACTTAACAATCAGCTTGCAGCCGCAGTCACTCTGTTGAAAATAATATTAGTCCGGGGAGCCACTGCAGACACTAACCTGAGGGCTGCATTCCGCAGAAACAATGTTAAAGAATCCGGCAGGATACTTCTTTAAATTAACTCCTCCACTGTTATTCACTCTTCAGATTATCTGCCGGGCTTACTGATGCTGTTTTACGGACAATGAATCCTATTGTCAGCAATGTCAGTACAAGCACAATGACAAATGGCAGAAAGAAGTTCCACACTGATAATTCCATCCTCACCTGGAAAGTTTTCAGCCATTCATGTACCCAGTAATAACACACAGGAATGGCAATTATAAATGAGACGGTTGTAATCCTGATGAACTCCCTGGAAAACAACATGATAATACTAAACACGTTTGATCCTACCACCCGTCGCATACTTATTTCCTTCACCTTCTGGAGCATAAGGAAAGATGTAAGCCCGAATATTCCAAGGCAGGTGACAATTACAGCCAGCAGTGCAAAGATTCCAAAAACTGCACCGAGAAGTTTCTCATCTCTGTACTGCTGTTCATAATAATCTTCGAGGAAGAAATAGTCAAAAGGGTTATCAGGAAAGAACTCACTGAATTTTTTCCCAACAATCTCAAGTATCTGTGATTCATTTCCGGGACGGAACTTCATCATGAAAAATCCCCGTACGTCTCGTCCGTGCGGCATGAAACGGTAAATATGAGGTTCAAATTCCTCTTTCGGAGACTGCTGGCAGTAATCCTTTACCACCCCGGCAATAGTGTAGATCTTGTCCCAGTAATTTACTTTCTGATTTACTGCCTCTTCCGCAGATTCAAAACCCATCCATCTGACAGCAGTTTCATTAAGCAAAAGGGAAGATGAGTCAGAAAATGTCCTGTCAAAATTTCTTCCGGCAATAATTTCTGCCTCAAGGAGGGGCAGGTAATCATAATCAATCCCGATAATCTGATAATTTTTGCTCTGGTCAGATCCTACCCTGAAAATGCCGCCGGCATCCCACAAGATCTGACGGCCCGGAACTTCAGTGCCCACGCTGAATTTAGTGATGGTCTGATTTTTCAGCAACTCCTCCCTGAAAGTCAGAAGCTTGCTTCCGAAAGAGGCATCCCTCACTCGCGGAGCCCTTACTGCCAGTACATCTGAGATAGTGATACCCTTGTCCTGATCCCTGAGAAACCTCACCTGCCTGAATACTATTATTGTACAGGTGATCAGACTTATTGCCATAATAAGCTGAAACATCACCAGCACCTTTCTGATGATCATCCCGCTTCGGGAATGAATATACTTGCCCCTGAGAACATCAGATGTTGAAAAAGAGGTGAGAACAAAGACAGGATACGATCCTGAAAAAAGAACACTGCAAACAAA
>JAQBHM010000311.1:0-8873 GCA_032127795.1 Bacteroidales bacterium
GTTAAACAAAATAGTTCAGAAATTTGAATTAAAATTCGGGAACAGAATGCTATCTTTCATTTGAAAAAACCAACGAATACTTTTATAATATGAAATGGCAGGGCAGAAGAGGCAGCAGCAATGTTGAGGACCGCAGGGGAATAAGCGGCGGTCGCATGGTAGCCGGAGGCGGAATAGGCACCATTGTGATATTACTGATAATATGGCTTCTGGGGGGCGACCCATCGCAAATCCTCAACCAGATGGAGGAGGGGTCTACAGAACAGGTCGCCATCTCTGAGGAAGAAGATCAGATGGCACAGTTTGTTTCTGTGGTGCTTGCTGATACGGAAGAGATATGGGGAAAGATATTTGAAGCATCGGGTGCTACCTACAGGCAGCCTAAACTGGTTCTTTTCAGTGGACAGATTCAATCTGCCTGCGGATATGCCACGGCTGCCAGCGGTCCGTTCTACTGCCCCTCTGATGAAAAGGTGTACATCGACCTGAGCTTCTGCAATGATCTGCAGGAGCGGTTCGGTGCCTACGGTGATTTTGCAATAGCCTATGTGATAGCTCATGAAGTGGGGCATCATGTTCAGAACCAGATGGGTATACTTGAAGAGGTTAGCGCCTCCCGCTCTCGTCTCAGTGAGACCCGGGCTAACCAGCTCACGGTGAGACTTGAACTGCAGGCCGACTTTCTTGCCGGTGTATGGGCGCATTATGCCAACAAAATGCTTAACACCATCGAAACCGGGGATATTGAGGAGGCGCTGAGAGCTGCCTCAGCCATCGGTGATGATGTGTTGCAGATGAAATACCAGGGACGGGTGGTGCCTGACGCCTTCACTCACGGAACAGCAGAGCAACGCTCCAGCTGGCTGCGAAAAGGATGGGAGACAGGCGATATGAACCAGAGTGATACTTTCAGTGGTGCAATATGACCCGAAGGTGTATGACACCATAAATATCAGGGGCAGCACCTTACCGGAACTGCCCTTTTCACTGTCAATACATATAAAAATAGGGCAGAAGTTTATGACGGGGGAGTCGCTTCTGCCCTGGGGAAAGAAAGGGGAAGAATGTTTTTCTGTTTACTTAAACTTTATGGTCAGACAGTCTGACAAACATTGCACATTCCACTTGCAAAGGTGCAACAACTGGTCTTTATAAAATCTCCAAATCATAAAATTATAATTTCAAAAGATAAAAAATCATTTGTTAAATTTAGGCTCATTAATTTTGACTAAAAAGTTTGACCCCGGATGTTTACGGAAATATTACTGCTTAATCCTGTATATATCACCCTCTTCTGGGCAATAATACTAAATCTGTATCCCAGGAAGGGAAACGAACCCAAACGATTCCTCGGGAGGTTTATGATAGTGGCTTTCGTGGTTTACCTTTCTCATTTCTTTTTTTTCCTTGAGCTTCATAATCTCTATATATGGATTGATAGCTTCTATTATTTTGCATCCCTGGCAGTTTTTCCACTCTATTATATATATGTTTTGCTCCTGATCCGTGACAAAAGATTCTCCTGGAAACTGCACGGAAGGTATCTGATTGCTCCTGCGACAATGTTTGTACTAGTGGCTGTCGGTTATATAAGAATGGATGACGAGACACAATTGAATTATGTTAGCCTTGTTCAGCATGGCATATCATACGTGGGAAAAGGTGTCAGGTACATGGAGACCGTTGCCTTTGTGACTAAAATCGTTTTCATCTCACAGGTAATAATTTATGTCATCCTGTCTTATAAGCTTACATCGAAGCATAACAGAGAGATTTCAGATTACTATTCAAACCTTGAATCAAGGAGACTGGGCTGGGTTCATGTTTTTAACCTGTTGCTTTTTCTTGTCTCAGTCTCAAGCTCTGTGGTTGCCCTTATCGGCCGGGAGAATTTCCAGGGAAACAACCTCTACCTTTTATTTCCCTCCCTGGTTTTTTCTGTACTGCTTTTTTTGGTTGGCTACCTTGGCAATTCCCAGAAGGCTGTTCACACAGAGTTTCACAATGTGGCTGCCTTGCATCCAAGTGAGGAAAAAATCCCCGACCGTCTCAGGGAAGAACTTCTCAATCTCTTCGAGGAGAAGAAATACTATCTGAACAAAGACCTGAAAATATGGGATGTATCAGGGCATCTGGCAACCAACCGGACATATGTTTCACGGATTATCAACCAGGAATTCGATCAGAATTTCTGTTCGTTTGTAAACAGTTTCAGGATTAAGCGTGCAAAGGAACTACTCTCTTCAAAGAAAAATCACTCAATTGAGGAAATTGCCGATCTGTCAGGATTTGGCTCAGTAAATTCTCTTTACAGGGCATTTATTTCCGTTGAGAAAATGCCGTTAAAGGAGTATCGGAATTCACACAGGAGACCCACTGTCGGTAGCTGACTGTTTGTCTTAATTGCCCCGGTTATTCATAATAATTTGTAAATTTCTTACTCTGTGTTATTAAACATTTTTTGCCAGATCAAATAATGTTAAATTCACACTTATTAAGCCTGTTCGAGTATTAGAATTTAATTTTTTTCTGATTGGGCAAATAAAAAACAGTTATGATATGAAAAGGAATCTGTCATTTAAACTAAATTCAGCGGTATTACTGTTTCTCGGACTCATTCCGTTAACCGGCTTTGCCCAGGTCAAACAGCCTGTTCTGAGCGGCAGTGAACGTGTTAAGATGTTCAGTGCCCACGATTTAATGAGGCAGGAGTCGCCTTACAAGGATATGCACTGGCAATATGTCGGGCCCACAAATATAAGTGGTCGTTGCACAGATGTTGAAGCTGTCTCTCCCAGGGGCGGTCAGTATCTTATCTGGGTTGGTTCAGCCACCGGAGGTGTATGGAAATCAACAAACGAGGGCACCACTTTCATACCTGTTTTTGACGGTATGCCTACTGGTTCAATAGGAGATATTGCCATTGATCCCAGGAACAATGATGTAGTTTGGGTGGGTACAGGTGAGGCAAATATTTTCAGAAGTTCCAATGCAGGCTGCGGTCTTTACAGGACTACAGACGGCGGCAAGACATGGAATCTGATGGGACTTGAAAACACTCATACAATTGGGCGGATAAGGATACATCCTGATAACAGTGAGATAGTATATGTAGCAGCCACAGGACACGAATGGACCCCCAATGAGGAACGCGGCCTGTACAAGACCACTGACGGAGGCAAGACATGGAGCAGGATACTGTACATAGACAAAAATACCGGTGTCTACGATCTTATCATGGATCCCCGTGATCCCAATACCCTCTATGCAACAACATGGGAGCGCATGAGGCTTAAATGGAATGATCCGAATGCCTTTACTCCCACAAAAAACTGCGGGATATGGAAATCAACTGACGGCGGGGAAAACTGGAAGCAGATCAATGAAGGACTGCCCTCAGCCCGGCACAGAGGCAGGATTGGTATTGATATAGCACTCTCAAATCCTGAGGTGTTGTACGCTTATGTAGACAACTATGAGGTTTCATATGTTGCCAAGCCTGGTGAAATGGACTCTTATGGCCGTCAGAAGCGTGATGTTATCAAGGGCGCTACGGTTTACAGAACCGATGATGCAGGCAAATCATGGGAGCAGGTTAGCGGGCTCACTCCTGAGACCAGGAGTTATATGGAGCGTCATTCGGGTACCTATGGCTGGGTCTTCGGACAGATACGTGTGGATCCTAAAAATGAAAATATAGTTTATACTCTTGGTGTTCAGCTCCATCAGTCTGTTGACGGTGGCAAGACTTTTGCAGCCCTGCGGGGACCTCACGCTGATCATCACGGACTATGGATCGATCCCCTGAACCCTGACTACCTGCTGAACGTTCAGGATGGCGGTCTGACAATTTCTTATGACAAAGGGAAATCATGGAAATTCCCGATCGAGGTGCTTCCGTTGGCACAGTTTTATAATATTGCCTATGATTTCAAGGTTCCCTTTAATGTTTACGGGTCGATACAGGATCACCACAGTTTTTACGGACCGGTAGACCTCTCTCGCGGTCGTGACAGGGTGAGACCAGTTGAGTTTACAAATATCCTGGGTGCAGAAGGCAGCTCTCATGCAGTTGATCCTGTTGACAATAATACAGTCTATGCCAGTACCTTCTACGGTGCACTTGCCAGGGCTGAGGCTGACAACTATCCGGCCAGTACCAAAGACCTTCTTCCTGTCAGGTATGCAGAAGAACCACGCCTTCGGGGCCAGTGGGTTGCACCGACATTACTTTCACCTCATAATCCTGATATTGTGTATCACGGAATGCAGTATGTGATGATGTCACGCGATAAAGGCAACACATGGGAGTTCATCAGTCCTGATCTTACATACAATGATCCTAAGAAGGTCGGTGACATAAGCTATCAGACTATCCAGACACTTGATGAGTCACCACTTCGACAGGGTCTCCTCTATGCAGGTACTGATGACGGAAGAGTATGGAGAACAAAAGACGGCGGCAAGAGCTGGACAGAGATCAGGAATGGAGCTGTGCCCCAGAGATGGGTATCACGTATAGTGGCTTCAAAATATGATCTGGGAACGGTTTATTTGACACAGACGGGCAGGCGTGATGACGACTTCCAGGTATATGTATGGAAATCGACGGACTTCGGTGATACATGGAAAGATATCTCAGGCAACATACCCGTTGGGCCGGTAAACGTCATAAGAGAAGATCCGGTCAAACCGGGGATCCTTTATGTTGGCACTGACGCTTCGGTTTATATAAGTAAGGACGGGGGCACCAGGTGGGACATCCTCGGAGATCTCCCGTTTGCCTATGTTCATGATCTGCAGATTCATCCGCGTGATAATGTGATTATTATTGCCACTCACGGGCGGGGGATGTTCGTTCTTGATGCCAACCCCATCAATGAGAAGGACAAGGAACGTCAATACAGAAGGTAGTGAATCTTGACACCGCACAGTTCGGATCACATCACCGGGCTGATCAGGCTGCCGGAGAACGTGTTCCCAGACCACAAATGAACTTCTCTCAGCAGGCACACTGGGGAAATTATCAGATGATGGATGACAATCACCTTAACACGCGCAATGAACCCAATGGTCTTGAGATATGGTATTACTTCAGTGAGGAGCTTAAAAACGAAGCTGTGATAACAGTCATTGACTCCGAGGGTAAACAGGTGTTTGGGAGAAAGGTAAAACCGGTAAAGGGTCCTGGCAAGATTTACTGGAATACAATGCAATCGCTCCCCGGAAAATACAGTGTGAAACTCACCTGCGGAAACTAAGACAGGAATTGTCCTTGAAAAATGGGTGTGGCCTGTTCTTAACTTTCGTGGAGAATGACAATCCGGAGTAAAGAAGGGCATGAATAAAACAACAGGATAGGTTTACTGATAATTTTTTATTTGATGGACAAGAGAAATAGGACAGGAGGGGATCTTGTCAGGATTACTACTATAAGAAAGATACACAGGGCAACAGCGGCTTTCCTCGCATTAATATTTGTTACTATTGCTGTTACAGGACTTCTTCTTGGATGGAAGAAGAACAGTAACGGTTATATTCATCCTGACTCTCATGCCGGAATCACTACTGACCTGAGCCGCTGGCTTCCGCTTGACACGCTGAAGATAATTGCTCTGCAGGTCCTTCATGATTCTGTTGATCCGGGCCTGAGAACCGAATTGGAGCGAATAGATGTGCGGCCTGACAAGGGAATGGTCAAATTTGTCTTTGAGCATCATTACAACGGCATCCAGCTGGACGGTGCTACCGGACGCGTACTGCACCTCGAACGGCGCAGGTCTGACCTGATAGAGGATATTCATGACGGATCAGTCTTTGACAAATTGCTTGGTCTCCCAGGGGAACAGATCAAGCTAGTCTATACAACTGTCGGTGGAGTTTCCCTGCTGATCTTCACCATCACAGGAATATGGATCTGGCTTCATTCGAGGAAGAAGAAGAAAAGAGGTGGAAGGCAGATGGATAGTTAGGGGCAGGTCAGGGTTGGTACCTGAGTCTGGTTATGACGCCGTCCATGGATGTACATATCACATCATGACTGTTCACCGGCAGAACCTGGTTAATAAGGCACGCTGATATCCTGTGAGCCCAAAGTAATTTTCCTGTCTCTCTTGTGAAGGCATATATAAATCCCTTATCTGTAGGGACATAGACTATTCCGTCATATTCCATGATCACAGACGGGGCAATGTCATAACCAATATTTGTATCAGCCTTCCATTTAATCTCTGGTTCATTGCCATAGACTGACACACCAATGATGTCACCTTCCATTGTTTTGGCGAAGACCAGTGTGCTGTCAGCGGAAAGCCCCATTGACTCCCTGACACTGCTGCCTCCTATTTTTGACTGCCACACAATATTTCCCGTTGAGGCTTCCAGCGAGGTCATTTTCCTGTCCGGGGCAACAACAAATATGCGGTCATTCGCAACTGCCGGCACACATGCTGCAGGTGACAGCATGCGGTTTGCATATCCGTCTTGCCATTCCCACATGGTGGCACCTGTCAACGCGTCAAGAGCATAGAACCGGTTATCCCAGGTGCCGAAAAAGACCATATCATTATGAATTAAGGGCATGGTTTCCACAAAGCCCTGAATGGTGTTGTTGCACCAGATTATACTTCCGTCTGACAGCGACAGTGAATAGCATTTTCCTCCGGATCCTGTGATAATGACCCTGTCATCATTAATCACAGGAGAGGCAACTATCCGCTCTTCTGCATTAAATCTCCATATAAGTACGCCGTTGCCGAGGCTCAGGGCATATACATTACCGTCTGTGGCAGAAATAATCACCCTGTCTTCAGTTATTGCAGGAGTGCCGTATATCTTGGCTCCGGCGGGGTATTGCCATTTTAAACTGCCATTACTGAGACTCCGGGCTTTGATAAACCCGTCAGTGCCTGTCGAAACAATGATATCACCTATAGACACCAGGCCGGATCCGATATCACTTTGCTCCTCTATCCTCCACTCTTCAATGACGTTGGGGTGAGTGCTGTTGATGGTGAAGTCAGGCCGCGGATTGTCAGATACGGAGGCGTTTAACCTGTGATCGGTCAGCTTTATGGCTGCCCAGGGTTTTGTCGTTTTTACCGAAGGGTAACGCACTGAGGCCACAATCAATGTGTCTCCAGAGACATGCAGGATATTATAAGCCCCCACAGAGTCTCTGGCTCTCAGGTTGGAGCGCCCCATCAGAGCAGGGATGCCTTCGAGATTCATCTCCCTGTTCGCGTGGCCATGACCACATAAAAACAGCTGAATATTCCTTTTCTTAAGCCTGTCTATGGCCTCATACCAGTTGTTCAATCCCTGATCAAGCGGATAGTGATTGATGAAAATTACAGGCCTGTCATCATCCCCCGGAGCATTAAGGAGTGAATCAAGCCAGACGATATTCTCCCGTGGTATCTGTCCCGGCCCCATACGCATATTGGGCCCTGAATTGGTGCCGATGAAGCGGAAGTTTCCCCAGGTGAAAGTGAAGGTCTCCGCTCCGAAAATTTTCCGGAAACTGTTTCCTCCGCTTTCAGACCATTTGGTGTCGTGGTTTCCGGGGATTATATACCATGGTTTGTTGAGGCTGTCAAGTATCTGGCGGGTGAGAAGGAGCTCGGCATCGGACCCGAATTCAGTGACATCGCCCGAGAAAATGACAAAAGCAAGTGAATCACAGTTATTGATATCATTTACAGTACGTCTCAGATCTTCGGCCGCAGGCTGGTTACCTATATGAGTATCAGTCACCAGGGCAAACATGAAATCATCAGTTTGCTGTGCATGTACAGCGAATGCAAAAAAGATCAGAACCGTGTTAAGGAGCAGTTGTCTCATATTCGTATAGTTTTCCATCTGCAATATAGAAATAAAACCTGTTGTTGAATCTGAGACTACTTATGGGTGCAGGCCAGTCGTGGTTTTCCTAATATGGGGCAAGGGAGGGAGTACTCTGTGCCGGAAAGAAGATTTTGGCATGTCAGGCAATTTGGTTCCTTTTATCTAAAAACATTATATTTGATGAATAAAAAGCCGTATGTATGTCTGAAAAACGAATTTTACCGCTACTGACACTTATCCTTGTCATGATATTTCCGGCAGTAGCCGGAGGACAGGTACCAGTAGAGGTGTCAGGTCAGAAAATAGTTACAGGAGGCAAGGTTTATTATATGCATCATGTCCTTGAGGGACAGACTCTTTATTCAATATCGAGAGCCTATAAGGTTACCATTGAAGCCATCACAGGTAACAATGTTATCACTCGGGGCGTGATTCAGACAGACCAGATACTCAAAATACCTGCTGCAGCAGGGGTGGCTGCCGAGCAGCCAAAGCCCCAGCCACAGGTGAAGGCTCAACCGCAGCCGCAGGCCAGGACACAGCTCCCGGTGCAGGAAAAGCCACAGCCAAAGACACAGGCAAAGAGTCAGCTCCCGGTGCAGGAAAAGCCGCAGCCGCAGGTGAAGGCTCAACCCCAGGCTCAACCCGCGACACAGGCAGCTGCAACCACTGCTTCCGCCGTAAAGGATGAGAAGGCAACACCTAAACCTGAGGCACAGCCACAGGCCCAGTCACAGCCACAGTCCCAGCCTCCGGCCGCTGCAGCTAAACCAGTGGCTAAACCGGCTCCAAAGGTAGCAGTTAAACCTGCACCTCCGGCACCTAAGCCTGCTTCAAAAAAGTCTGGAAAAGTTGACCCGAAATCGTTGGTTTCGATCAAACAAAAAGTAAAACCTGTGATAAAAAAAGAGCCTCCAAAAGCAACAAAAGTTGTCATCCCAAAAACGACAACTAAGAGTTCAGTAAAGTATGAGCCTGATTTTACAAAGTCCGTTCTTGACCAAAGTGCTCCAATTTATTCTGGACCT
>JAQBHM010000312.1:0-2504 GCA_032127795.1 Bacteroidales bacterium
AGTTAAATACAGTGAATATTTCGACCATTTGCATTTACTGTTCGATAGACAGCAGTAAATTGGGGTGCCCTCTTTACGTCAAAATTTCTTAATATTGCCGAGCTTTGTGAAACGGAGCTTTTAAAAAAATAAGAATCGAAGTTAAATAATAGAGACTATGGCTCTTGAAAAAAAGATACGCGAACTGAAGGAAAGAAGAGAGAAGATGCTTCTCGGCGGTGGCGAGGAAGCTATTGAAAAGCAGAAGTCTATGGGTAAGAGTACTGCCCGTGAGCGTATTCTCGCTATTCTCGATGAAGGTTCTTTCTGCGAATATGATATGTTTGTAGAGCATGATGCACGCGATTTCGGGATGGACAAGAAACATCTTCCGAGCGACGGGGTGGTTATAGGAACAGGGTCTGTCAACGGTAATCCTGTTGCAATCTTCGCGCAGGATTTCACGGTGGCGGGAGGTTCCCTGGGTCTTATGCATTCGCGAAAGATAACCAAGATCATGGATCATGCCCTGAAGATGAGGATACCCCTTATAGGTATCAATGACTCAGGCGGGGCGCGTATACAGGAGGGAGTCAACTCGCTGGCAGGCTACGGAGAGATCTTTTTCCGCAACACCATCTCCAGCGGTGTCATACCGCAGATATCAGTAATACTTGGCCCCTGTGCCGGCGGCGCCGTCTATTCACCTGCGCTGACAGACTTTGTCTTTGTGGTTGAGAACATCTCAAAGATGTTTATCACAGGCCCCGAGGTCATTAAGACGGTATTGGGAGAAGAGATATCCATGGAAGACCTCGGGGGCGCCCGCGTTCACTGTGAGATCACCGGCAATGCTCATTTCTTCGCCTCTTCTGAGGTAGAATGCTTCAGCCAGATCAAGAAGCTGATATCGCTGATTCCAAGAAACAATGATGTCAGGGCAAAAACCGTTGAGACTGCACCGCCTGACAGCAAATACAATATTGATGCTATAGTTCCCGGTGATCCTACTCTGCCGTATGATGTGAAGGATGTCATCAGGGCGGTTGCTGACAATTCTGATTTCTTCGAGGTGCATGAGATGTGGGCCCGGAATATTGTAATCGGATTCGGAAGGCTCGGAGGCAGAACAGTGGGTTTTGTCGCCAACCAGCCTCTGGAGATGGCCGGTGTTCTTGACGTTGATTCATCAGACAAAGCTGCCAGGTTCATCCGTTACTGTGATGCATTCAATATCCCGCTGGTGACCTTTGTTGACCTTCCGGGTTACCTTCCCGGCGTGGACCAGGAACATGCAGGAGTGATACGTCACGGTGCCAAGGTTCTGTATGCATACAGTGAAGCCACGGTGCCAAAGCTTACCGTCATCCTGCGCAAAGCTTACGGAGGCGGTTACATAGCTATGAGTTCCCGCCATCTGAGGGCTGACTTCGTCTTTGCATGGCCCGGAGCAGAGATAGCCGTAATGGGACCTGAAGGTGCTGCCAATATCATTTTCCGTAAGGAGATAACCACAGCTGCTGACCCGGATGAGATGCGCCGCCTCAAGGTGGATGAATACAGGGAGAAATTTGCAAATCCTTATGTTGCAGCTTCACGTGGTTATGTGGATGCAGTCATTGAACCGTCAGAGACACGCAAGCTTTTACTGCATGCCCTGGAAGTGTCTGAGGATAAGGTAGTTCAGATGCCAAGAAAAAAACACGGAATACCCCCGTTCTGATCAATGCCGATAAGAAAATCACGATGGAAAAGAGAGAAACTGATAAGCTCAATATAGATCAGACCCTGTACACCACCAGGATAAGTCACCGGTATTCAAAGCGTACTCCTTACTCGCCTCCAATACCGGGGCTTATAAGCAGCTTCATACCGGGAACGGTGGTGGAGGTACTGGTGAGTGTGGGTGATCAGGTGGTTGAAGGTGATGACATTGTCATCATTGAAGCCATGAAAATGAAGAACAGGCTAAAGAGCCACACCACGGGCAGGGTATTGTCTGTGAACACCAAAAAAGGTGACCGGGTGGCAAAAGGCGTTACCCTGGTTGAGATAGGCTTATAAATATTGATGATTTTATTTCTGCAGTGCCCAGGGATTGTATTTGGAGAGAGAAGGAGGAAGATTCGGTTTCTCACTGAAAATGCCATACACTGCTGATCCGCTGCCTGAAAGAGATGCATAAAGGGCTCCTGCCTCGTAGAGGGCCATTTTCATCTCTCCGATCTGGGGGTATATCCTGAAAATATTGAGTTCAAAGTCATTTATCACCCTGCCGCGCCATTCGCTGACAGGCAGTGTAAGAATCTGTCGGAGAGAGAATCCTGCAGGGCAGGGGACGCATCCGGCATAAGCCCCGGCAGTGTTGCTGCTGATGCCGGGATAGAGTATTTCTATATGATAGCTGCTCAGGTCAAGAGGCATCTCTGACAGAATGTTGCCCACGCCCTCGGCATATGACGGGGAGCTGTCAATAAAGAAGGGTGCATCGCTCCCGATACGGCCGGCAAAGGATCGCAGTTCCT
>JAQBHM010000313.1:0-5100 GCA_032127795.1 Bacteroidales bacterium
TAACCCTGTTATGCTTCAGGGGTCTGGCCTCCTCGGCAGGACATCTTCCTGAACCTCAGCAAAGATCGGGGAGCATTGAAGCCAGCCTCCCAGATGCACTTTTTAAAGCAGTGAAGGCCGGAGATGCTGATATCGTCAAAAAGCTTATCAGCGAGGGGGTTGACTTTGACAGTGTTGATGAACGGGGATGGACTCCACTAGATTATTCCGTAAAACTCAACAGGGATGAGATCCGGACAATTCTTCTGGAACAGGGCGCCAGAACATATCCAAAACCCATTCCCGATATGGTGGAAGGCCCTCATGTCATTGGTATCGACTCCTTACGCTTTGAAGTATTGCTCTTGAAGCATGACGCTAAATCAGCAAATTCTTCAATTACAAGGGATACCTTGTTAATTCGGAATCTGCCTTACAATATTAAAGGCTTACTGATTGAGCCTGAAGACCTTGATTTTGATGATAAATTAACCCTGCAGACAGCTAAGTGGTCAGATGTAAGAACGATCTTTGTGATTGGAGATATTCACGGTGAATATGACAGAGTTGTAAGTCTGCTCAAAAACAACGCGATTATTGATGAAGACGGCAATTGGAACTGGGGTAAAGGACACCTGGTCTTTACGGGTGATGTCTTCGACCGCGGGAGCAAAGTCACTGAAGCATTATGGCTGATTTTCAAACTGGAGAAACAGGCAAAAAAAACGGGCGGTATGGTTCACATTCTCCTGGGAAACCATGAACCGATGATTTTTAATGATGATATCAGGTATATTACAGATGACTACTATGCTTTATGCGATAACCTTGGACTGAATTACCCGGGGCTGTTTGACGAACGTTCTGTACTGGGTCACTGGCTGAGACAAAAACCGGTAATTTTAAGAATTAATCAATTCACCTTCATGCATGCAGGAATTTCACCTGAATTATATAATCTGGAGCTTGATGCTGATACGGTTAACAGGATAGTCAGGGAATACCTTAATCAATCAGAGTCTTTGAGGAATACCGAATCCAGGAAAATGATTCTCGGGAACAATGGGATACTTTGGTACAGAGGCATGGCTGCTACTAATTCACGTAACAACCTTATTGATGAGAATACATTAAGCAGGGAACTTGATTTTTACAAGTCCGAGGTATTCATTATAGGACATACTGAGGTAGATTCTGTTACATCATTCTATGGCGGAAAAGTTATAGATGTCAATATCCCCAAAAGAGAAAGTGATATCGAGGAGCAGGGATTATTAATAAAAGGGAAAAGGATCTGGGTGGTCTATGATATCAGGAAACGCAAAGAATTATAATCCACGCAAATAGAATAGGAAGTTATCATACTGCAAATGGACGAATATCCCCTATTTGCAATTCATTATGTCATGATTTTCTGCTTCAACAGATAGTTATGGCCATGCTGATTATCAGACAAAAAGAAATTAATTAAAAATTTATGTGAAAAAGGTTCTCTGATATTAATATTTGTTTTTACTTTGCATCACAAAGTACTACAAAGAAATAGTCATGAACCAGTCCAGCCAGCATCTTGAAGATATAAAGATAATTAAGAAGATCATGGAGGAATCGTCAAGGTTCCTGTCGCTCAGCGGTTTATCGGGTGTTTTTGCAGGGATATTTGCAATTGCAGGAGCCATTACGGCAAAGATTATCATACCCGATTCAATGATAAACGGTCAGGGTTATACAGAGTCATTCATGGCTGACCCTGAAGGAGTGAAGGTCATAAAGCTGCTCTTTGCAGATGCCGGTGTGGTGCTTTTCCTGGCCCTGGCATCCGCTGTTTTCTTCTCGTACCGTAAGGCTGCAAAAGCCGGTCACAGCCTCTGGACTCCAGTATCACGGCGATTATTGTTAAACCTGCTCATACCTCTGGCGGCAGGAGGTTTTTTCGTCCTGATCACCCTGGGAAGGATACCGGGAACGGTATCTGCTTCAGCAACCCTTATTTTTTACGGGCTTGCACTTGTGAATGCCGGGAAATTCACTTTTGATGAAGTCTACTGGCTTGGAGTGACAGAGTTGGTAACAGGTTTGATCTCTCTCTTATTTCCGGGGTATACACTTTACTTCTGGGCATTCGGATTCGGGGTGCTCCATATCGGATACGGTTACTACATGCATTACAGGTACAGGGGATGAAGGATATCCTGGCAAATATCAACAAGGCTTTTGAGAACCGTATAAGACTCGGGATAATGTCAGTGCTGGTTGTAAATACCAGCATGGACTTCATCAGCCTGCGCGAGTTACTGGATGTCACTGACGGTAACCTGGCCAGCCACCTGAGAGCCCTTGAAGAGGCAGGTTATATTACTATGGAGAAAAAGTTCATTAACCGGAAACCCAATACAACATACACAATCACTCCGGAGGGAGCACAAAGCTTTAAAAGCCACATAAAGGCACTTGAGATTCTGATAAACAACCAGTAATTTTTTTATAAATAAACTTTGAGAAACAAAGTACTTTAATCGTAATTTATATGGAAACAGAAAACTTTAAAATTGAAAAATGGTACCGGTCGGTCACCCTGAAGATGATCCTGCTGGGATTTATGGGATTGGTACTATTGATCCCGCTGATGATGATCAGGCAGGTGATCAAGGAGAGATCGCAGTATGCTGATGAGGCCCGCAAGGAAATTGGAAACATCTGGGCTGCCTCGCAGACGGTTACAGGGCCGGTATTGAATGTGCCGGGGACAAAGGTAGTATCCGATGACGGGAAATATGCAACCACCACCATGCATATCCTGCCTGATGAACTGACGGTTACCGGTCTCCTTAAGCCTGAGAAAAGGTACAGGGGGATCTATGAGACAGTTGTATACGACTCTGACATATCGATGCAGGGCAGCTTTACCCTGTCAGGTTATGAGCATATGGATGACTATGTTTACCAGTGGGATCAGGCATATATTTCTCTGGGTGTCTCAGACAACAAGGGTTTTAACGGAGAGGTGTCACTGAATCTTGGTGACACGGTCATTGATGCTCAGCCCGGTGCGGGGCAAGCTGACCTGTTCGGCAGCGGTATATCATTTCCGGTAAGTATTGACACTAAGGACCCCGGTGGGTTCACGGGCGCATTCAGACTGACCTTCGGGCTTCGGGGCAGCGGCAGTATTGCTTTCGCACCCGTGGGAAAGACAACGAAAGTGAACCTTGAATCTGCCTGGGATGCACCGAAGTTCAGCGGCACCTTCCTTCCCACTGAGAGAGAGGTGACGGAAGCGGGATTTAAATCCATGTGGGTGGTGACACACCTTAACCGCAGCTTTCCTCAGGCATGGACCGGCGGAGGGTATACTCCCTCAGATGAGTCTTTTGGCGTTGATCTGATAATTGAGGCTGATCATTATACCAAGGCAGAACGCAGTGCCAAATATGGAATTCTGTTTATCCTGATCACATTTTTCGTGCTTATAATTACAGAGCTCAGATCGGATCAGCGGATACATATCTTCTATTACCTGCTTGTGGCCCTGGCCCTGATTCTTTTCTTCTCATTGCTGACGGCGCTGAGTGAGCATATAGGATTCAACCCGGCATATCTTGTTTCGTCTGTTGCCACCATCGGTCTTCTGTCGGCCTTCTTCAGGTCGTTGCTGCAAAAGAGCGGCATGGTGCTGGTTATCAGCGGGCTGCTGGCACTGCTGTATGTTTTCATTTTCATATTGCTGGCACTGAAGGACTATGCCTTCCTGGCAGGTAATATAGGATTGTTTGTTTTGCTTGGGGTACTGATGATGGTTTCGTCAAAGTACAAGTTGTTTGCGGAGTAACAGCTCTCTGGTGTGACGGGGGTGGCAGATGACCACCCCCTCCTCCGCCGGCTGGCGGACTGATGAGACCCCTCCTTATCAAGAGGGGAAATCAAACGGAGAAACTTTATTGTCAGGGAGGAAATAAGCAGGTTCCCGACTTCTGCCGGGAAATGATTCAGGTATTGTTTTTTTTACGGTTTTTGGAGTAACTTTCATGATTGCCAAAAAACATACTGATCCATGATCTTAAATAGATATATTGAAGAGCATACAGACAAGAAGTTTGACCTTGTAATTATCGGAGGGGGCATTACAGGTGCAGCAGTGGCTTACATAGCTGCCGCCCGCGGACTCTCGGTGGCATTGTTTGAGAAGAAGGACTACGGCGGCGCCACCTCCGCTGCTACCTCAAAGCTTATTCACGGGGGCCTTCGTTACCTTGCCAATATGGAGATCAAGCTTGTCAGGGAATCACTGCGCGAGAGAAGGATACTGGGAAACATTGCGCCTAATTTTGTATATCCCCTGCCGTTTATCTTTCCCAATTATAAAAAATGGAAGGGAAACATCTGGAAGATGCTTGTGGGAATGTATCTCTATGATATGCTCTCATATGACAAGAAGGATACCTGGGACAAGGCCAAACGGCTGCCGAACCATAAGCTGATATCGCACAGGAAGACAGTCAGGGTGGAGCCGAACCTGAAAAAGGTCAACCTGCGTAACTCCTTTTATTTTTTCGATTACCAGAGTATTTTTCCTGAGAGGCTTACTCTGGCATTCATTAAGTCAGCGGCAGAATACGGAGCCAGGGTATCAAATTATGCCAGTGTGGAAGCGTTCATATATGGTGAGAAGGGGAGGATAACAGGTGTTGAAGTCAGGGATCTTTTTTCCGATGAGACGAAAAATATAAATGCTGATCTGATAATCAACTGCGGTGGCACATGGGCTGACAAGATACTTAATCTTGCTGCCGGAAGAGATTTTTCAGAATATAAGGTCAAGCGTTCCGAAGGGATCCACATTATAACCACGAAGATTGCCGGGAACCATGTTGTTTCTCTTCAGAGAAACGATGGCGGGCACCTGATGATAATGCCCTGGCGTGATCATTCTCTTATTGGCACCACGGATAAGGAGTATGACGGAGACCCTGATGATTACTCTGTTTCAAAGGAAAGCCTGGAAGAGGTAATAAGTGCCGTTAATGAAAACTATGGCAGGAAAATATCCCTGGCGGACATTAAGCATGCTTACGGCGGACTGAGGCCGCTGGTTGATGACCAGACAAAAGGGTCATACCAGAC
>JAQBHM010000314.1:0-13049 GCA_032127795.1 Bacteroidales bacterium
CGCTGAGCCGGTCATAGGCAAGGAGGCGTTTGTGGAAGAAGAGAGTCATCCTCTTTCCGGGAATATCCTTTTCATAGGTCTCAAGATGCACGAATATATCAGACGTTTTTTCTTCATCCGGCGGAATGTACGCCATCCCCCTTGAAAAGAAGGCATCAGCAGCGCATGAGACAGCGTAGAGCCCTTCAGGCGGCAGCAGTTTCACACTCTCAGTCACCGGTATCCTTATGAACGGGACTGCGGGAGAGAGGCCTGGATCATCAGCAAAGGCCTGACCTATAACTATATAAAAATGATCAAGATAGGCATTGGCACGCTGTATATATCCATCAGCAAGAGCCTGCCGGATACGTGTCGAGCTTACGGTCTCGTGCTGTACCTCCTGCATGGGGATCTCTTCAGCCTCAAACCCGAACCTGCTTCTCCAGTTCCATAACTGACGGTAGTCACCGGCCTGGTTGAAACCGAAATGATGATTCTGGCCTACCACTATCACCTTCGATTTGAGGATACCACACAGGATATCACGGACAAAAGCTTCGCCGGTGATATGTGAAAATTCCCTGGTAAACTCAATGATTATAATGTTTTCAAGTCCGGCTTTACTGAGCAGCTCAATCTTCTCCTCCTGAGAATTAATAAGTCTCTGCCCTTTCCCGACGCTGTCAGGATAGAGTACTGCCCTGGGATGCGGATGAAAAGTAATAAGCACTGACTCCCCGCCATATTCGGAGGCCAGCTTCTTCAGTCGGTTGAGTATTGTTTTATGTCCTATATGGACCCCGTCAAATGTACCTGTAGTGACAATCGGCGATGGGATGTCAGCTGCCTCCTCAAAACTCCTGAATATCCTCATCACTCCAGATACTACGCATTCTCCTTCACAAAATATGCTACCTTTTCTATTGAGGTGATCATATCAAATTCTTCCAGATGTACATTTTCAGGAACATTAAGTGAGACAGTTGTAAAATTAAGAATGCCCCTTATCCCCTGGCTGACTATTAATGAAGCGACCTTCTTTGACTGGTCAGGCGGCACTGTCAGTACGGCAATGGAAATATTAAGATCATCAATTAATACCTTCAGGTCATCAATATGATAACATTTTACCCCGGATATTACTTTGTCTACTTTCTGAGGATCCACGTCAAAAGTAGCGACAACATTCAGTTTGGTTCTTTTACCCTTGAAGTAACCGGTCACTGCACGGCCAAGGTTTCCCAGGCCTATGACTGCAACGTTGAGTCCATCCTGGGCATCAATAATATCCCCGATGGTCTTGATGAGTTCCCTGATATCATAGCCCTTGCGCATCACGCTGCCATATCCGATCAGCATGAGATCACGCCTCACCTGAACTGCAGTAATATGGAGCAGAGCAGCCATTTCATGAGAAAAGATGTAACTACGGTTTTCAGCAAGTGATCCGAGCAATGCTCTCCTGTACTCACTGAGACGTTCAACGGTTTTTCCCGGCAGCTTTTTCATATTTCCGACTTTTGATTTTGTACCTGTGACATGGGGATAATGACTGTGAATGTCGTTCCCTTGTCGGCCACACTCTCAACCTTTATTACCCCATGATATAACTCTACAACTTTCTTTACTATTGACAAGCCCAGACCGCTGCCGCTAATATTTCTTGTTTTATCATTCCGGATCCTTGAGAAAGCCTCAAAGAGCATCTCAGACTCCTCACTGCTCATCCCGATCCCGGTATCCTCAACAGAAATAATAAATTCATTCTCCCCGCAGTCAGCGGTAACAGTCACACTTCCTCCGCTCCTGTTGTATTTGACAGCATTGGAAATAAGGTTATTAAGGATGATCTCAAAGTCATTCGGATCAGCCCATATCTTTCCGCATCCTTTGATATTTTCAACAAACTGTATGTCTTTGTGTATGGCATAGGGGCTCACTGTTACTATAGCCATGGAGATCATTTCGTGAAGATCAATCTCCCGTGTCTTTTCAACCTGCCTTTCGAAGCTCACCTTGGTAAAGTCGAGAAGGTCCATTATCAGGTTGCGCATGCTGCCTATCCTCTGCAGGGATCTTTCAATAGCAGAGTCATACTCACCTATTGACTCACCCATCTGTCTCTCCTGCATCATGCGCAGGTACCCCTCTATGGCATTAAGGGGAGCTTTCAGCTCATGGGACAGCACTGAGAGGAACTGGAACCTCACCTTTTTTCCCTCAACCCTGAGTTTATGTGTTATACGCCTGAGATATTGCTGTTTGGTTATCTGTTCTATGGATGACTTCAGTTCCTGTGGTGTGAAAGGCTTGGGGATGAAATCAGTGGCGCCGTCATTATGGGCTTTGACAGCAATATCAAGAGAAGCATAAGAGGTGATCATCGCCACAACAATGTCATAGTTCTTTTTCTTAACGTAGTCAAGCACTTCAACACCCTGCATCCCGGGAAGTTTATTGTCAAGGAGAAGAATATCAGGCTTGTCTCTCTCAATTATTTCAAGACCCTCCTCTCCTGTAGCAGCCTCAATTACCTCATAGGTGTAGTCTTCATCCATGAAGGGATAGGTGACATGAAAATTGCGAAGTATCCTGGCAACACCTGATCTTATGCCGGGTTCATCATCTACCACTAATACCTTCAGCTGTGCCATGTCATACCTTTAAGAGTTTCTTGATCTCCAGGTCAAGCTGTTCGGGCCTGACGCCCTTTTCAAGATAAAGGTCTGCCCTTATCCAGTCGCGCTCCTGCTCGCTGCTGAGGCTGAAGGTGAGCCCCGTCTCCTTCGCAACCGCGGTGGCCAGGATGACAGGTACCTCAGGATATTTGCGCTTAAGCTTGTAACAGAGTATAAATCCACTGTCATCACTTTCCATCATAAGGTCGAAAATAGCAACATCAGGCCTTATCTTTGATATTACCTGCTCCGCTTCAGCCTGACTCTCCACAGGGATGACTTCATACCCAGACTTCCTCAGGTGGAAAGCCACCTGGAAAAGATAATCGGGGTCATCATCAGCCACCAGAACCTTATATACTTTTGAATTCATTTATAACAAATATTAGAATAAGTTAGCCTTAGTCTGTAAACATGACAAATATAATATCCTATTCAGGTCTTTTAGGCAGTAATATCCTGAATCTCGTACCTGTAGGTCCTTTATCCGGATCATGGTTTGTCTCAACCGTGATCTGTCCCTTATGCATCTTCACAATGCCATATGCTGTTGCCAGACCGAGTCCGGTTCCTTTCCCTATACCCTTGGTTGTATAAAAAGGCTCAAATATTTTTGGTCTGTCCTCATCTGTTATTCCTGAACCTGTATCTGAAACCGTAAAGATAACATCACTCACAGTGTCTTCAAGGCATATCTCAATGTTTCCTCCCTCAGGCATGGCATCAATGGCATTTTTGATAAGGTTTGTAAGTACCTGTGTCATTTGTTCGGCATCAATGGAAGCATTAGGCTGGGTAGTCCGGTCATCTATTATCACTTTTACATTCTCAGGCCTGATAACTCCTGCCACACTTCCTTCTGCCAGTTCCCTGACATTAATGAGCTGACGGTTAACCTGGTTCTTGCGGGCAAAATTGAGCAGACCACTGACAATCTTCTTACAGCGGGCTGTCTGTTCTACAATGAGTTCCAGATCCTGTCTCACCGGATCTTCAGGTGTGCACTCATCAAGCAGAATATTGCTGTACATTATTACCACTCCAAGAGGGTTATTCAGTTCATGGGCTATTCCTGCCGAGAGCTGCCCCATATGAGCCAGCTTCTCCGATTGCTTCAGTGCGTTCTGCATTGTTGTCAGCTTCGCATTTGACAGGGCAAGGTCACTTACTGATCTGTGGAGCTTCTCAATTGTATACGGGAGGCACATCTCCTCCTCAGCAAGACCCTTGACAATGGCCACAGCATGGTCGATACACGTATCATATCCACAGGCTCCGCAGTTAAGATGGTCCTTTGGCATCACTTTCCCCATAGAGGCCAGGACCATGCTGACCTCTTCGTTCCCTGGCATCTCCCTGCGCTGATCGTCAGGCTTGTATTTAACCTTCAGGTCAAGTCTGTCATATATCTTAAGGTTGTTCTGCCACTCTTTCATATCAATGGTTTCCATCTTATGATGAGCGTAGCTGCTTACCAGTGCCCTCCTGTTGTACTGTTTCCCGCCTTTGCTCATTCCCGGGCCCATGATGCAGCCTTCACAGCAGAGCAGTTCCAGGTGCTGTCCGCCAATCATGCCCTCTTCAAATTCCTTTATGGCTTCCTGGAAACCTATCCTGCCCTCTGCAGCAATGATATTGCCGGTGATGGCATCATCATTAACTCCGGCGGCCTGCAGCAGGCCCCTGGTAACCGGGAATATAGCTCCGCGTCCACCCAGGGGAGGATCGAACTCTGACGGCCTGACAGCCTCATGTGTTATTCCTGCAGCCAAGAGCATCTCCCTCAGCTCAGTGAAAGTTATGGATGCATCAACCTCAGGTGTCTCCGCCTTCTTTGCAACACACGGTCCGATGAATACAATGTGAAGGTCACTGCCATATTTTGCTCTCATAACCCTTGCCATCGCTACCATGGGAGAGACAACAGGCACAAGGTTCCCGGTGAGATCCGGGTGATAAAACCTGATGAAACTGACAATGGCGGGACAGTCAGAGGAAATATAGTTTTTATCTCCCGCACCTTCAATGAGCTTGCGATAACGGTTAGCCACCAGGTCGGCGCCAAAAGATACTTCGGAAACATAAGTGAAACCCAGGGACCTTATCATACCTACTACGGTCCTGCAGTCTCCTGTCTCAGCGAACTCGGCAGGAAAGCTGGGAGCCACAATGGCAGCCACCTTTTGTGAATTCGTCAAAAGCTTCTGCACCTGGTCCACAGTATTCAGAAATACCTTGGCTCCCTGGCTGCATACCTTGGTGCAGTTGCCACATACCACACAACGATCGGTTATCACCTCCGCCTGTCCCCCTTCAATGCGTATAGCACGCGCCGGACACTCCCTCACACATGTGTAACAGGTTCGGCATAACTCTTTTATGGTGTATACAAGCATCTGTCAGTATCTTTTAAAGGAGCACATCTCTTTTTGCAAAATGAGTATGAAACAGTTTTTTATCAGCCAGTTCGGCATTTTCCCTGAATACCTTTTCATAGAGAGTGGTTATGGAGGCTGATTTTTCAGGGCCTCTGACAGCCTCCTGTTCATCAGCCTGGTATATGAACCGCGACCTTTGACGTACGGCCTCCCTTGATCCGGCAGGTATCATTCCGCCACCGTTGACACATCCGCCGGGGCATGTCATTACTTCAACAAGGTCATATCTTGCTCCGCCGTCAGACATCTGCATCAGCTTTTCAATACCTTTCAGTCCATCAATTACGGCAACTGAATATTCCTTTCCTCCTGCCGTTACTTTAATCTCCCTGAATGAGCCATTCAGGCGGAGTTTTTTAAAAATCTGTCTGTCTGCCTCTTTGTCCCCGGCCCTGGCCATAAGGCATCGAAGCACTGACTCGGCTATGCCTCCTGAAGTCTCTGCCATAAGGGCTGCGGAGCTTCTTGCAGACATGGGCTCATCAGCCGGTTCAGGGTTAATATTTGAGATGTTTATTCCGTAAAGTGCAACAAGCCTGGCTAACTCTCTTACTGTAAGCACCGTATCTATATCGCTGATCCCCTTGCGGGTCATACTGTCACGTCTTGCCTCGAATTTCATCGCTGTGCAAGGGGTCACTGAGACAGTATAGATACGTTCCTTATCTCCGGATGAATCAAGTGCTGATTTGATTATTGCGCCGGTTATCTGTTGAGGTGTTTTGAGGGTCGAGAGCATCGGCAGCATATCAGGCAAGAACTGTTCGCAGTATTTGACCCATGCAGGGCAGGCTGAGATTATCAGCGGGCTTCTCCCCGGGGTTTCTTTTCCTGATGCAACGGCATCAGCGAGCTCCCTGATGAGTATGTCTGTGCCTGCTCCGGAGAGAAAGACTTTGTCAAATCCAATTTTACGGAGTACGGCATTAAGCACCCTGTCAAAGTTGCGTGTATATTTTATCCCCATCTCTTCAGCAAGTGCGGACGGTACCAGGGGGCTGTACTGGATGACTCTTATCACATCATTTTTACTCAGATATTCCTGCACCTCGGAGATATAATGCTTTTCATGAAGGGCGCCGGTAGGGCATACAAGGACACACTGTCCGCAACTGATACAGCTTGAGAAGTTCAGGTCACGGTCCATGGCAGGGCCTACATGTGTTGACCGTCCCCTGCCGATAAAGTCAATCGAGGTTGCCATTATCACCTCTTCACACACTCTTATACATCTCCCGCAAAGAATACATTTTGAGAGCTCACGTACTATAGCAGGGCTTGACTGGTCACGGCGCGGTTTTATCTTGCTTCCCCGGATACGCCGTTCCCTTACCTGCATCTGGTCAGAGAGTTTCTGCAGCTCACAGTCGAGATTGCGGTCACAGTAGAGACAGTCATCGGGATGGTTGGCGAGCAGCAGTTCAACTATTGTTTTGCGTGCCCGTATCACCCGCGGCGAATGTGTCTTTATTCTCATCCACTCCTCCACCGGGGCTGAGCAGGCAGTTACAAGACGGTCCCTTCCTTCGACCTCCACAACACACATACGGCATGCTCCGGTAGGCGTGAATTCTGGCATGCGGCACAGCGTGGGTATCATGATACCGTTACGGTTGAGAGCCGAGAGTATCGTTTCACCCTTTTCCGCCTTGATATTCCTGTTGTTTACTTCTATTGTGAACTGCATGGTCTATTTTACTGAGATAGCACTGAACTTACAGATATCATAACAGATGCCGCAACCGATACATTTTTCATCAACGATGAAGAATGGCTGGAGACGTGTGCCATAAATGGCATTTGTCGGGCACTTGGATGCGCATGCTGTGCATCCTGTGCATTTTTCGACATCAATGGAAAAGGTACGCAGGCCACGGCATACATTGGCCCTGCAGCGGCGGTCAAATATATGTTCTTCAAACTCTTCACGATAGCTGGTGAGGGCGCTGATAAAGGGATTGGGAGCCGTCTGTCCCAGTCCGCACAGCGATGTGTCTTTCATTACCGATGCTATTGTCTCGAGCTGCATCACCCCCTTGAACCTTTCCAGTGTTGCATTGGAGTCTTCAGCATGCGGCTTGCGAATGACATTCTCAAGGATCTCCAGCATACGCCCTGTACCTTCGCGGCATGGTATGCACTTGCCACAGCTCTCCTTGTGGATGAACTCCATGTAGTACCTCACAAGGTCAACCATACATGTGGTCTCGTCAATAATCACGAGACCTCCTGATCCCATGGCAGTTCCTGCCTCCCTCAGTGCCTCATAGTCCACAGGCATGTCGAGGTTTTTTTCCGTGATGAAAGTGCCTGAGGGACCGCCTATCTGCAGGGTCTTAAAGACCCGTCCCTCCCTGATGCCATCAGCAATACCTTCAACAATGGTCCTGAAGGTCGTACCCATTTCCACCTCTATGAGGCCAGTAAGACGTCCTCTGCCGGCCACGGCAAAGAGTTTTGTGCCTTTGCTTTTCTCGGTCCCCATGCTTCTGAACCACTCCGGACCGCGTTCCATAATAAGGGGCACATTCATGAGTGTCTCAACATTATTTATAACCGTAGGTTTGCCGTATAGCCCGCTGGTTGTGGGATATGGCGGTTTTAACTCCGGCATGCCTCGCCGGCCTTCAAGACTGCCAATGAGAGCTGTCTCCTCACCACATACAAAGGCTCCGGCTTCATTGCGTACCGTTATTTCAAGATTAAAACCGCTTGAAAATATGTTGTGACCGATGAGGCCGTAATCACGGGCAGCAGCAAGGGCTTTTTCAAGCTTGTCAAGCGAATGTACAGCCCCGGCTTTCAGAAAAATCACCGCATTGGCCGAACCAATGGCATATGACGCAATGCAAATGCCTTCTATAAGACGGTGAGGGTCACCTTCAAGTACTGTCCTGTCAGTGAATGCCCCGGGGTCACTCTCCTTGGCATTGCAGATAAGATACCTGTTGTCTGAAGGCGAATTTAGGGCATATTTCCATTTCAGCCCCGTCAGGAAACCTCCTCCGCTGCGACCACGAAGACCGCTCTTCTCAATGATGTCACACACCTCCTCATAAGTGTAATTGCGGATAGTCTTCAGGAAGGTCCTGTAACCTCCCCGTGCAATATACTCTTCAATACTGCACGGATCATAACATCCGCAGTTATTGAGTATGACTCTCTTCTGGAGTTTGAACCACGGTATCTCACCAATGAATGGTATTCCCTGCCAGGATTCGAACCCGGTGTTGCCGTCCTGTGCTACAAGATCCTCTTCAGGCATGTCATTGTGAAAAACTCCGTTCAGGAGTGATTCCACCTTATCCTCGGTAATATTCCTGAAGATGAGTTTATTCTTGCCGGGAATATGAATGCAGATTATGGGCTCGTATGAGGCCGGTCCGTGACACCCTACCCTGACAACTTCCGCCTTTATATCCATCTCCCTGATATATTCCTCTATCGCTGCGGCGGTTTTGAGGGAGCCGGAGATAACAGCAGCAGTACCCGTGTTGACATATATTACGGGCCGCGATGGCTTATCACGCCTGATCTCAGACAGTCTCTTCGCTGTTTCCGGCTTCAGGGTGTCAGACTGATGCCTGAGGACCTCCTCTGTAAGGAAACTCTTAATGCCGCCGGTGACTGTCTCTTTCATTGGAGGTCTGATAAGGTTTTAAGATTTCGGACCAACCCCGGAATATCCTCTGCCCTGAGATGAGTGTGATAATCATCGCCCACCTTAATTACAGGACCTTCATTGCACCCTGACATACATGAGGTTAGCTCATAGCTGAACTTTCCGTCACGTGTTGTCTGCCCGGGCTCAATGCCGAAAGCCTCCCTGACAGCATTAATGACCGGAGTGGAGCCATTAATGAAACATGTAGTACCGTTACAGATACGCAGATGAACCTTTCCGTAGGGGACAAACCTGAACTGGTCATAGAATGTAGCCAGTCCGTAGATTTTTGTGGTTGACATACCCAGGAAACTCCCAATTCTTATGACAGCCTCCTCAGGGAGAAATCCCTCCTCCGCCTGTACCTCCTGGAGAATTGGTATAAGGCTGTCATGACTTCCTGACCGGTAATGTTTAAGTATATTTTCTATCTTACTCATATGTAAATACACTGGTGGGATAAGGGCAAAAATAATAATTCTTATTGTTATTTCAAAAACATTGTTATTTAAATAACAATAAAAAAGCCAACTGTTATTAAATTATTGATCTGGTGGATTAAAAATATTGTATTTTTGTTAAGATTTGATCTGACAAACTGTAATTTGAAACAGACCTACGAAATTGAAATATGCCTTGGAAGTTCCTGTTTTTCAAGAGGAAACAGGGAGGCTGTGCAGGTTATACGCGAGTATCTCCGCAAGAATCATCTTGATGATAAAGTTGTTTTCAAAGGTGCCCGCTGTCTGAACAGGTGCAGTGATGGCCCTTTCATTATCATAAACGGCAGTACCTTTGACCAGGCAGATATTCATGATCTTGAGAAGCTTCTTGACCATGAACTTTCAGAATTGAACAGGTGACAAAAATCCACAGTCGATGAATGAAACAGGACAGGTAATATATATAGATGAGGAGAAGTGCCGCAACTCCTATTCATGTGTGAGATCGTGCCCGGTGAATGCCATCGAGGTGAAGCCCGAGCGCAGGCATCCCATGGTGATTGCTGACAGGTGCGTCGGCTGCGGCCTCTGCTTTCTGTCATGCTCTCCGCAGGCGGTTATGTTCCGCAGTTCCATCAACTCCGTCAAAAAGATACTGGCCTCTGAAGGTAAAGCCGCTGCCCTCATTGCTCCAAGCATTGCCTCAGAATTCGATGATATAACTGACTACCGCAAGTTTGTCGGTATGATCCGAAAGCTGGGCTTTGACTATGTACATGAGGTATCCTTCGGTGTGGACCTTGTGGCCCATGCCTACAAGAAGCTTTTTGAAGAGGCTCACGGTAAGTACTATATCACCGCCAACTGCCCCTCAATTGTGGAGATGATAGAAAAGTACCACCCGGGGCTTGTATCAAACCTTGCTCCGGTAATCTCTCCCATGATTGCGACTGCAATGGTGACGAGGGACCTGTACGGTGACGATGTCGCAAATGTATTTATTGGTCCCTGCATTGACTCCAAGGAAGAGGTCTCGCTTTACAAGGGCAACACTCTCATTGAGGGAGTACTGACATTCATTGAGCTGCGTCAGCTCTTTGATGAATATGAGATTCAGGAGAAGGGTGTCAAAATGTCTGAATTTGATCCTCCTTTTGGAAACTGGGGGGCTCTCTACCCCTATCCTGCTGGGATCCTGCAGGCGGCAGGCATCAAGCGTGACCTGGTGTCAAGCAATGTGATCACCGCATCCGGATCAGAAGACGTCAGGGAAGCTATAAAGGATTTTGATCTGCACATCAACACAATAAGGCATCATTTCAACCTCTTCTTCTGCCAGGGATGTCTCCTGGGACCGGGCATGCTGAGACACGACGAACGGTTCCGGCGCCGGTCACTTGTAAAACAGTATGCTGAAAGAAGAGTAAACTCCCTGGACAAGGCACAGTGGAATAAAGACTTGGAAAGATGGTCTGTGCTGGACCTCTCAAGAACCTTCGCAGTAAATGATCAGAGAATCCCCGAGCCGCCTGAGGAGGCTATTGCCGAGGTGCTTAAGATAATAGGAAAAGAGAATAAGACGGATGAGATAAACTGCACTGCCTGCGGATACGGATCGTGTCGTGAGTTTGCCTCCACTGTGGCAAAAGGGCTGGCAGTACCGGAGATGTGTCATACTTATAACCTTAGAAACAAGCAGGAATATATAGAGACTCTCAGGCAGACAAACAAAAAGCTGTCAGAGACAAAAAAGGCACTGAAGGAATCAGAAGAACAGGCTATGCGCGAAAAAGACACAGCCCAGAATGCTTCTGAGACAATGAACAGCATGCTTAATAAACTGCCTAACGGCGTGGTCATAGTTGACAATGAACTGAAGATCCTGCATTCAAATGAGAGCTTCCTGAATATCATCGGTGAGGATGCAAAAGCCATTGCTGACATTATTCCCGGACTTCGAGGCGCTGACCTCAAAACTCTCCTTCCTTTCAACGTTTACAATATCTTTTCATTTGTTCTCAAGGAGAATGAGTCTGTACTCAGCCGTGACGTACAACTTGAAGACAGGATGTTCAACGTCTCCATCTTCCCGATCCGGCAGAACAAAATTGCAGGTGCGGTTATCCGCGACCTTTTTTCACCGGAGGTGCAGCGTGAAGAGGTTATTGTACGTGTATCTGATGTGATCGACAAAAACCTTGAAATGGTGCAGAAAATAGGCTTTCTGTTGGGAGAAGGTGCCGCCGAGACAGAACAGATGCTTAACTCCATCGTTGAATCATTCCGCCAGAAGAAAGAGACCCAAAACAAAAAAAATGACTCCTGACATGGAGGAAAAATTTTTCATAGAGGTCAACAGTCAGCAGCGAAACCATTACGGTGAACGTATCTGCGGTGATGTCTTCCTCTCGAGAAACGTACGGGAGGAAAACCGTATCGTGACTGTGCTTTCTGACGGAATGGGACATGGTGTGAAGGCAAATATCCTGGCCACACTTACATCAACAATGGCAGTCAACTTTACCCGTGAACATAAAGAGCCTGACCGCATTGCTGAGATAATAATGAATACCCTTCCTGTATGTTCGGTGCGCAAAATAAGCTATGCCACCTTCACAATAGCTGACATCGAGAGCGATGGCAGGGCGAACATACTTGAGTATGATAATCCGCAGTGCATAATACTAAGGGGCAACCAGACCTATGAGCCCGACTGGAAGGATGTCATTCTCGAAAAGGGCAAGAATGCAGGAAAAAAGCTGCGTAAATGTTCATTTTATCCGGCAAAGGAAGATCGAATTATAATGCTCTCCGACGGTGTGGCACAGAGCGGTATGGGAAGTAACGCATGGCCTCTGGGATGGGAAAGGGATAATGTAATGCAATACGCCCTTTCTCTTGTAGCCGGAGAACCCTCTATTTCTGCTCACAGCCTGGCAGGCAAGATAGTTACAATGGCTTATAAATATGACAGTTATGAAGCCAAGGACGATATCTCATGTGCAGTTTTATACTTCAGGGAGCCTCGCAAGCTTCTGGTTTGCACCGGCCCGCCGTATGAGGAGGCAAAAGATCCTGACCTGGCAGGCAGAGTAACAGCCTATGACGGTAAGGTTATACTCTGTGGCGGCACCACAGCTGATATCGTTGCCCGCGAACTGAAGCGCAAAATAGTTGATGACCTTATCTTTGAAGACCCTAACCTGCCTCCGGAAAGCTTCATGGAGGGAATTGACCTGGTCACCGAGGGAATTCTTACCCTGCAGAAAGTCAACGAAATATTGAAAAGCTACAACAACAGCGTCAAAATAGGGAAAGGTCCGGCTGACAAGATTGTGAAACTGATAATGGAAAGTGATGAGATCAATTTCATAGTGGGGACAAGAATAAATGTGGCTCACCAGGACCCGACCCTGCCTGTTGATCTTGAGATACGTCGCACGGTGGTAAAGCGCATTGCCAGGATCCTTGAGGATAAATGGCTTAAACTGGTCAGCGTTGAATATATCTGAGGTGTTCCTCCGCCCTTCGGAAAAGAGCGGTCATCACTTCAGGAAGTGAGAGGTTTCGGGGGAGCTTCCGGAAGATCCTGACTCCTTCTATCTCATCAGAATCTGTAATATCTCCGAGGGTGTCCACGCTGGCATAGAACAGCCTGCCGTATTTTGTCCCGGAATGACCTTCTACCGAGTAATAGCATACAGGCTCAAGGGAAAATATAATTGCGCCTGTCTCCTCTGCCAGCTCTCTGATTGCTGCTTCCTCACCGCTCTCTCCCGGTTCAGGATGGCCTGCAGGCATCTCATAGCCCCCCCTCTCCCGGTGTTTTACAAAGAGCCAGCCT
>JAQBHM010000315.1:0-4353 GCA_032127795.1 Bacteroidales bacterium
GCCTATTAGCAGGAACATCGGGATCACCGCAACCTCATAAAAAAGGAACATTGTGAAAAGGTCTAACGAGATAAAAAATCCGAATACCCCTGTCGCCAGCAGAATAAGGGATATAAAGAACTCCTTGCGCAGGTCATCCATCTCCCATGATGCAAAAATGCCGGCGAAGACAACAACTGATGTCAGACCGATCATCGCCACCGAGACCCCGTCAACTCCCACCGTATAATAGATGTGGAGGGTTTTGAACCACTCGAAGCTGCTGACGAAAAGCATCTCATCCATATTGCCTGCCTTCCTTGCAGCAAGGTACATGTAGATGATGACGGCTGATACTATCAGCTGAATGGACATCCCGACAACTGATACAAGCTTTACTTTCCGGGTGTCTTTCAGAAAAAGGATCCCCGTAACAGTGAGAAGGGGTATTATTACTAGCCAGCTTAAAATATTCATAGTCTGATATTTATCAAAGTCAAAACCCTATTTAAGAATATAAATGAAAACCAGTACCAGGGCTATTACCCCTGTAACGAAGACAAAAGCGTACTTCTGTAGCTGTCCTGACTGGAAGCCCCTGATCCTGAATGACACTGTCTGTGTAACCCAGGCAATCCCGTTCATGGCTCCGTCGACAATATGCCTGTCAAACCATGCTATGGGCTGAGAAATATGCCTGAAGATTATATTTTTTGTGATGAAGAGGTACAGTTCATCAATGTAGAACTTGTTGTAGGCCCATTTATACGAGATCCTGAAAGTTTCGGCCAGCCTGTCAGGCAGGGTGGTCTCTTTCTTGTACATCACCCAGGCGATTGCTATGCCTGCAATTCCGATGAGCACAGAAGGTATGGCTATACCAAGTTCGATATGTGATTTAAAAGGCACACCGTCAGAAGTCACCAGGCTGCTGAATGGAATGAATCCGCTCAGAACAGAAGCTGCTGCGAGGATAACAAGCGGTACTGTCATTGTTGCCGGAGCCTCATGGGGCGTATGATGATACTGTCTCTCCTTGCCGTGGAAGACTGAGAAATAGAGCCTGAACATGTAAAAAGCAGTGATACCTGCAACAGCATACTGTATGGCAAACAACAGCTTGTCATGATGGAAGGCAGCAGTAAGTATCTCATCCTTGCTGAAGAAGCCTGAGAGAGGAGGTATGCCTGCTATTGTAAGACATGCAATCAGGAATGTGATGTGTGTCACAGGAAGATATTTTCTGAGGCCTCCCATCTCCGTCATGTAGTTTGTATGAACGGCATGTATCACAGCACCGGCACCCAGGAAGAGCAGGGCCTTGAACATTGCATGTGTAAAAAGATGGAAGTTGGAGGCCATAAATCCCAGGCCGTCATGACCACCGTACCCGGATACACCGAGACTGAACATCATATAACCTATCTGTGACATGGTGGAATAGGCCAGAACCCTTTTGATGTCTGTTTGCGTGGTGGCGATTATTGCCGCAAACAGTGAAGATATTGCTCCCACCCAGGCAACCACCTTCAGTGCCTCAGGAGCTGCAAAAAAGTATATCGGGAACATTCTTGCCACAAGGTAAACGCCTGCAACAACCATAGTAGCTGCATGGATAAGGGCTGAGACAGGTGTCGGACCTTCCATGGCATCTGGCAGCCATATATGCAGCGGGAACATTGCAGACTTGCCTGCACCACCCATAAAAATGAGTATCATTGACCATGTAATCACTGACATGCCCAAAAAGACAGCACCACCGGTGCTGGTAACCGCCGGACCATTAAGGTCGGTCAGTGTTATGAAATCAAGAGTTTTGGTGTTGAAAGAGAGCAGGAGTATCCCTATCAGGAACCCCAGGTCGGCAAAACGGGTCACGATAAAGGCTTTTTTGGAAGCCCTGACAGCAGTATCTTTTGTATAATAAAAACCTATCAGGAGATATGACGAGACACCAACAAGCTCCCAGAAAATGTACATCTGGAAGATATTGGTGGCAACAACCAGTCCCAGCATTGAAAATGTAAAGAGCGAAAGAAAAGCATAGAAACGCTCAAAACCCTTCTCGCCTTTCATGTACCCGAGGCTGTATATATGAACCATGAATGAAACGGTGCTGACAACTATCAGCATCATCACTGATATAGGATCAAGCAGTATGCCCATGTCAGCATGGAGGTAATCAGTCAGGTTAAGCCAGACGGTGTTGAATGCTGTTATCTTCTGAAACACACCGTCAGTCATTCCGTTGCCGCTGAAATAGCTGAAAGCGGTGATATATGACAATGCAGTGACAACCCCAAGTGCAGCAGTACCTGTCAGTCCCGCAATCTTAGCCTTGAGCTTCATTCCGAAGAGACCCAGAACCACAAAAGTGACAAAGGGAATGATCAAAATCCAAATAGTATATCCAAAATCTGCCATTGTTATGCTCTTTTCTGATTATCAGTACTTCATTTCATCAACGGTCTCAACGTTGATTGTATTGAATCTCCTGTAGATATTTATAATGATTGCTATAGCCACGGCAGCTTCTGCAGCTGCAACAGCAATGACGAACAGACTGAAAAAGTGACCGTCGAGCTTACCCGGGAAAAGATACCTGTTAAAAGCCAGGAAGTTGATATTCACTGAATTGAGTATCAGCTCCACTGACATGAGTATAGTTATCAGGTTACGGCGTGTCAGAAAACCATAAATGCCTGTGAAGAACATTATTGTGGCCAGGATAAGGTAAAACTCCAATGGGATGCCTGAATTCATGTCTTTTCCGGTTTAATTGTTTTTGGTTGTCTCTTTATGGGGAGACCCTTTTTTCGCAATGGCTATCGCAGCTATCATTGCAGCCACAAGCAGTACCGATATAACCTCGAAAGGCAATACATAACCATCGGGACCCGTGCTCAGGAGGCTCTTGCCTATAAGGTTCATATTGACCTCTGCCGCAATGGCCTGGTCAGCCTCAAAAGTGTGCCTGAGAATTGTAGTTATCACCACTATGGCTCCAAAAGCTGATGCCAGGGCCGAGAAGATCGACTTCTTCCATTCAACAGACTCAAACTTGTGACTTATCTGGCTTGTGAGCAGTATGGAGAATATTATCAGCACCACTATACCGCCGGCATAGAGGGTTATCTGAACAGCTGCAAGAAACTGGTAATTCAGCAGAAAGTAGAGCCCTGCCGTAGCTATCAGAACAAATAGCAGCGACACTGCTGCCCTCAGTATCTTCCTGCTGGTCACCGTGAAGACCGAAAAGATTATTATCACTGCCGCAAATATTGCGAACATTATCTGGCTGCCTTCCATTACTCGACTCCTTTCATAAGTTTTGACCCGGGCTGGTTAAGCACTTTCGTGAGCTTGGTCCTGTCGAAAACAGCATGCTCAAACTCCTGTCCGAAGTCCAGTGCCTGCGAAGGGCAGGTCTTGACACACAGGCCGCAGAAAGTGCACATCCCGAGATGATAAATATGCTTGTCTATTATTCTCTGTTTCTTTCCTTCCTCTTTGATGACCGAGGCAGAAATGATCTCTATAGATCCGTTGGGGCAGTTGATCTCACATATGCCGCAACCGGTGCATTTATGCTCATTCTTTTCATTGTGAGGCATGATAACCTCACCCTTGAACCTGTCGAACATCTTCAGCTCACCACGGTTGTTGGGATACTGCTGCGTCAGGGTGGTTCCCGGCTTGAAAAAGTACTTGCCGGTGACTGTCATTCCGGTCAGGAGTGACTTGACCCCGTAAAAAATCCCTTTGAAATATTCCAGTACACTATTCATAACTTACTTATATTCATGCTATTACCAGTGCCACCCCACTAAAACCAGGAAGGCCATCAGCAGAAGATTGACAATATTTATCGGCAGCAGGTATTTCCACTCCAGGGTCAGCAACTGGTCGATCCTCAGCCTGGGGAATGTCCATTTAAGCCACATCATCAGGAAGATAACCCCGAAGGTCTTTCCGATAAACCAAATAAACGGGGGAATGAAATCCATCACCGTGTTAAAACCGTCGAGTCCGTAAATATGGAATGGCATCCATCCGCCGAGGAATATTGTTGTGGCGATTGATGCTACGATGAACATATTCATATATTCAGCCAGGAAGAAGAAGGCAAATCTAATACCCGAATACTCGGTGTGGAAGCCTGCGGTAAGCTCTGATTCGGCCTCGGCAAGGTCAAACGGGCCCCTGTTGGTCTCAGCAGTGCCTGCAATGATGAAAATCACAAAGGCTATCAGGGCAGGGAGATGTCCCTTGAAGATGAACCAGCCCCATCTCTGTGCTTCAACCATCTCAGAAAGCTGCATGGTGCCTGCTAGAACTACCATTGTTACCAGTGCGAGACCTACTGACAGCTCG
>JAQBHM010000316.1:0-3293 GCA_032127795.1 Bacteroidales bacterium
TCATCAGGGCTCAGAAAACCCACATACTCAACCAGATCTTCCACACCATAAGCCCTGGCCACCGCCAGCGGATTGGATCCTCTTCTGATCCTCCCTGCCAGCACTACCAGCACCCCGGGGATATCCTTCCTGATTAACGGAAGGGCTTTAATGATGAGATCTATACCTCTTAAAATATCAATCATCCCTCCATAGAAAAGCACAAAACGGTCTTTATATTTTTCCTTGAGTCCAAGGTCCGGGGGAAGATTTTCGAGTTCTTTCTTCAGCGGGGTGTTCGGAACAGAAATGATCTTTTCCTCATTTAATCCATAAGTTTTTAAATAAATCTCCCTAAGGTTTTCTGAAACAGTTATCACCATATCTGCCCTGTTGAGATATTTTCTTTCATATCTGTTCCACCTGCTGAAAAAGAGGATGATCCTTCCTGCAACAGTCTGCATATGAGCAGTCCGGCCTATCCAGTTGCTGTAAAATTCATGCTGGTCACAAATTAGCTTCGCCCTGCATTTTTTCTTCAGCCAGAATCCCATTCGTGACATCGGCAGGTCATGAACGTGAATAAATCCATAATCAAATTTGTTCACTATTTTCCGGTACTGCTGCTTTCTGTACCAATAGTATAAAGGAAAGACAAGAAGGGCAGGGAAAAATTTGAAAACCAGTTTTGGAACCAGGGGCGAATAAACCTTTATTCCCTTATAATCTTCAATATGAGTATTTTCTGTAAATGACAGTGCAAAGATTTCAACCTCATAGCCGGCATCCAAAAGGGTTAATGCCTCTTTCTCCACCCGCTCATCCGGAGGAAACTCTCCCTCAAGTAACATTAATACCTTCATCTTACTATCGGTCCTTTTTTAAGAAAGGGAAAAATGAGTTTACCAGCCTGTTCATATCTTCTGACAAACCCCAGAAATACAATCCTGCAGTAAACAGAATGGCAACCAGGCTGCTCCTGACAAGAATATCCGGGACTAATGACATTTGTGGCAGGAAGTATCCGGGAATCAAGACTATCAACCCGATCAATGTCATTCTCAGGTGCGTCATTCTGTAAGGCCACAGATTAAATGTCTTCCCGACAATAACAAATCCGAGGGTATTAAAGATTATATTGGATACCATCGCTGCCAGGGCTGCCCCTGTGATTCCGAAGAGCGGTATGAAAACTATACTTGTAACAACAAATACCCCGATAAGCAGAAACATAAGCCATGTCTGATAGCGGTACAGTGTTGAGGTTGCCAGTATAGACCCGCTAATTCCCGATGATACATTTACAAGATTACCTATGCCAAGGAAAACAATCACCCACATGCTGGCTCCGTACTCATCTGGCAGTATCCTGAAAATATTTTGCATATTGACAACTATGCCAAGGAAAATCAGAAGGCCAATCGCATACTGGTTGACACTGCTGCGGGTATAGATGTCTGCAATTGTCTTCAGATCCATTTTTTTCCATGATTCAGCAAGAAAAGGAACTGAAATTTTGGCTATTGATTTACCCGGTATCATTATCAGCACTGCAAAATAAGAGGCAATAGAGTAAATACCAACCTGACTTTCTCCAAGGTAACTGTTTATGAATAGCTTATCCAGAGTGGTCAGAATATAAGCGCTTAGCCCTGTAAGAGTGCCGAAAAGTGAAAGCAGAATGATCTGCTTACGAAGATCTGCTGTTATGAATCCTATTTTTATTTTCAAGCTTATTTCGCCTCTTAAAATTAACCTGATCACTATTAAGATGAGGGGAATCCCCTGGCAAATAACATAGCCAAAAACATATCCGTTAAAGTCAAGCAGGTTAAACCAGAAAAGAGCTATAAGCCCAAGATTCAAAAGCCTGAATAAAAATTCCCTGAGAAAGGTGCCAAAGACAGCATCATAGAGGACTTTGTTGTAATTATCCAGCAAATTGAACAGAAGAGTAATCAGCAGAAGCGCAGGGAGGTAAAATGAGTATTCAGATATAAGGGGAGAACGTTCGAGATTAGCAGATACAAAATGAGGAGAATAAAATTTAAAAAAGACCATTGCCAGAATAAACCCTGTCAGAGTGACAGCAAGCGACAAGCCAAAAAAACCATTGTGCTTTTCATTGCTGTTTCTGAAATATGGAAAAAGCCTGTTGATTACATTGGCAAATCCCAGACTTGAGAATTGAGCAAGTATCGTGGCAAAAGATATGAGAACCTGAATTACACCTATTTCCCCTGTAGTAAATATCTTCGGAGACAATAATGCAAGACTGACAAAACCCAGAATAGCTCCCAGATAAGACCATATTGTTCCTCTAAGTGTTTGCTTTTGAACTATTCCCATTTGGTCTGCTTGTATTGACAAATGTATAATATATACACATTTGATTTATGGTTCAGTTCGTGTATTTTTGTTTCCGGATATTTTGACAATTAAGAATATTTAAAGCAGGAACTTATGAAATATGGCTCAATTAAAAATGCACTGCCTCATCTGGTCGCCATTTTAACTTTCACGGTCTTATCGTTTGCCTATTTCTATCCTGTACTCGAAGGAAAGAAACTTGATGCACATGACACCAAGGTTTTTGTTGGCTCTTCAAAAGAGATCCAGGACTACCGGAATGAATTCGGCCAGGAACCTTTATGGACTAACTCCATGTTTGGAGGAATGCCTGCTTTTCTCATTTCTGCTAAGTTCCCGGGCAATCTTGTCAAACATCTTGACAACCTTCTGAAAATTTTCAAAACGCCGGTAGCAGCACTTTTTCTGGCCTTTGTAGGTTTCTATATCTTTCTGATTCTGTTTAGGGTCAAACCCTGGCTCGCACTTGCCGGAGCCCTGGCATATGGATTCACCTCATATCTCTTTGTGAGCCTCTCTGCAGGTCACAATACAAAGGTCTATGCGATGGCTTACATGGCACCTATCATTGGAAGCGTAATATATGCATTCAGAACCAATGCCTTCAGGGGCTCTTTGCTTTTCGCCCTCTTCCTCGCACTTCAGATAATGGCTAATCACATCCAGATCACATACTATACGTTTCTTATCCTGCTTGTCTTCGGAATCTATGAACTTATCCATGCAGTAAAGGGAAAAACATTGAGCCCGTTTCTAAAGTCTTTCGCATTACTTCTCCTGGCTGCCGTTCTTTCCGTAGGGGTCAACTTCGGAACGCTCTACACAACCTGGGAATATGCACAGGAATCTACAAGGGGTAAGAGCGACCTGGCCAAGGAAAGTTCGAAGGAAGAGATGGGTCTGGATAAAGAATATATCACACAGTGGAGCTACGGTATAGGAGA
>JAQBHM010000317.1:0-4048 GCA_032127795.1 Bacteroidales bacterium
GTTCAATGTGGAGCCCGGCACCAATACGGGCTTTCTCTACCAGCAGAACTCCATGAGAGATGCCATTACCGCTGCCATACACCTGAATATATTCAACAACCATGCTGCAAGGGTCAGGGTAGCTAACCTTGCCCAGCTTGCCAATGTTCTTCAGAGCGTTATTCTTACAAAAGATGAAAAGATGGTCCTCACGCCAACATACCATGTCTTCAGGATGTTCAGCGTTCACCAGGAAGCACGCCTGGTACCCGTAGATGTGCTTTGTGAAGATTATGCCTACGGTGGGAAGAAGATCCCTGCAATATCTGTCTCAGCATCGGTTGATAAGGAAGGAACATTGCATATCTCCCTCGCAAACCTTAATCCTGCCCTGGAAATACCGGTAAGCTGCCTGATTGAAGGATTGAATGCAGGTAAGATAACAGGAGAGGTGCTGACCGCACAGGCAATGAATTCCTTTAACTCATTTGAGAAACCGGAAACGGTCTGCCCGGTAAAATTTGATGATTTCAGGATGAAGGAGGGAAGACTGACGGTGAATATGCCTTCAAAATCAGTAGTAGTGATAGAAATTAAAACAACAAAATAAAAAGATGTCAAAATATTCTATTGGGGTAGATTTCGGAACTCTTTCCGGAAGAGCTGTAATTGTAAATATTGAAAACGGTGAAGAGGTAGCTGTCTCAGTGTTCGATTACCCTCATGGTGTCATGGACGAGAGACTTCCTGACGGTACGGTGCTGGGTGTTGACTGGGCACTGCAGCATCCGCAGGATTATCTTGATGTGTTCAGGGAGACTATCCCTGCTGTTATGAAGAAAGCAGGCGTGAAGCCTGAGGATGTAATAGGTGTGGGGACCGACTTTACCGCCTGCACTATGTTACCTGTGACTACTGACGGTATTCCGCTCTGCTTTCTTGATAATTTCAGGGCCGAGCCTCATTCATGGATCAAGCTGTGGAAACACCATGCCGCTCAGGATGAGGCCAATAAACTGAACGCTATAGCTGAAGAACGGGGTGAGAAATTTCTGAAACGCTACGGCGGCAAGATATCATCAGAATGGATGATACCAAAGATAATGCAGGTAGCTGATGAAGCTCCCGGGATCTATGGTGCCGCCGGCCGTTTTATTGAAGCTGCTGACTGGGTCATATGGCAGCTTACCGGAAAGGAGATGCGAAACAGCTGTACCGGTGGTTACAAAGCTATCTGGCACAAGCATGATGGTTATCCTTCTGATGACTTCTTCAAAGCCCTGGATCCGAGAATGGAAAAGCTTGTTGATGAGAAACTGTCAAAGACACTCTACCCTGTCGGAACACTGGCAGGTACTATCACTGCAGAAGCTGCAAAGCTTACAGGACTGAAGGAAGGAACAGCTGTGGCAGTGGGCAATGTTGATGCCCATGTATCAGTCCCGGCTGTGGGTATAACATCGGCAGGTAAGATGCTGGCCATCATGGGGACATCAACATGCCACATGCTGCTTGGTGAGAAAGAGAATACGGTGCCGGGAATGTGCGGTGTGGTAGAAGATGGCATCATAGAAGGATTTGCTGGTTATGAAGCCGGGCAAAGTTGTGTCGGAGACCATTTCCAATGGTTCGTCGATAACTGTACACCTTCTCATTATAAAGAGGAAGCTGACAAAAGAGGAATTGACCTTCATGCGCTGCTGACAGAAAAAGCCTCGGCACTCACTCCCGGGGAAAGTGGTCTTGTTGCCCTCGACTGGTGGAACGGAAACAGATCAGTGCTGGTTGATGTTGATCTTACCGGAATGATTGTGGGTATGACACTCGCAACAAAGCCGGAAGAGATATACCGGGCCCTGATAGAGGCAACAGCCTATGGCACAAAAATGATCATTGATACTTTCGAGGAGAACGGGGTCCCTGTTGATGAATTTTATGCTGCAGGAGGCATTGCCGAGAAGAATCCCTTTGTCATGCAGATCTACGCTGATGTTACCGGTAAAGAGATGAAGATATCAGGAAGTCCCCAGGCTCCTGCCCTCGGCTCGGCAATGTTCGGGGCGGTGGCCGCCGGCAGCAGAAACGGAGGCTTTGATACAATTGAAGATGCCGCCAGGGTGATGGCAAAGGTTAAGCCACTTTCATATCAGCCCAACCCTGCCAATGTGGAAGTGTATAAAAAACTCTATGCAGAGTATAAGATACTACATGACTATTTCGGCCGTGGCGCCAATGATGTAATGAAGAGACTTAAGGAGATCAAAAAAGCAACAAGGGGATGAAAATCAGATTATTGATATTATCATTTCCGCTTTTTTTACTGGCATCATGTGCAGGAAGACAGAAAGATGAGGTGGCCGATGCCGGTGTGACTGGTTATCCTATCACCCCTGTATCTTTTACCGAGGTAAAGGTCACTGACGGATTCTGGGCACCGCGCATTGAGATCAACCGCACAGTCACCATTCCCTTTGCGATGAAAAAGAACGAGGAGACTGGCAGGGTTGACAATTTCCGGAAGGCGGCAGGACTGATGGGAGGTAATTATACAGGACGTCGGTTCAATGATACAGATATATACAAGGTGCTTGAAGGAGTTGCCTTTTCTCTCAAGGTGAATCCGGACCCGCTGCTTGAAGCTTCCGCTGATTCTCTTATTGCTCTCATAGCCCTGGCCCAGGAAGATGACGGTTATCTTTACGGAGCTAGAACGGCTCACCCTGATAATCCTGCCCCGGGAGCAGGTAGCGAGAGATGGATAAACCTTCAGGGGAGTCATGAGCTTTACAATTCGGGCCATCTCTTTGAAGCTGCTGTGGCATACTACGAAGCTACCGGGAAACACAATTTTCTTGACATCGCAGAGAAGAATGCTGACCTGCTGGTGCGTACCTTCGGCCCGGACGGGCGTCACGATGCACCCGGTCACCAGGTGGTGGAGATGGGACTGGCAAAAATTTTTCTGGCCACCGGCAAAAGAGAGTACCTGGAGCTGGCACGTTTCTTCCTTGATGAACGGGGCAGGCTACATGCCAGCGAACCATATCCCGAAGGCCCCTTTGCAATGTATAACGGGCTTGAATACAAACAGGATCATCTTCCCGTGAAACAACAGACTGAAGCTGTGGGGCATGCTGTCAGGGCAACATATATGTATGCCGGTATGGCTGACGTGGCCAGCCTGCTCGGTGACAAAGAATATGATAAAGCAATAGGTGCCATATGGGAAAATGTGGTTGGCAAAAAAATGTATCTCACCGATGCCGGAAGGGAGTTGTATCGAACCTGCCGGGGTATTTTGGAACACCTGTCACAATTTGAGATGATTGCAGCTGATATGAAGGGGATGAAAGCAGGAAAATTAAGGCTTGCAGTGGTAACTACTGCAAAATATTTTACACCACGTTTACTAGGATTATTCTGCCAGCAGTATCCTGACATAGATGCTTCTCTGATTGTTTCGAACCATGACAGTATTTCAAAACGCATGACAGATAACATAGATGACCTTTATATTTTTGGCCAGCTAACGGGAGATATAGACATGGTGGCACAAGCATTCCTGGGAAATCCATTAGTTGTATTCGCGCCGGTTAATCATCCGCTAGTTAATAAGAAAAACATTACTCTCAGGCGTATAGCTCAGGAACCATTTATATCACGTGAGTATGGTTCCGGTACCCGCATGGCAACAGAACGTGTTTTTTCTAAGCAAGGTTTAAAATTAAAAATAAGAATGGAATTAGGAAGTAATGAAGCGATTAAAGAGGCAATTATTGGTGGCCTGGGAATCTCAGTCTTATCACGACACACTATGGCGCGGAATGCGCCAATGGAAGAACTGGCTGAACTTGATGTAAAGGGCTTTCCAATTGATGGAAAATGGTACTGCACTTACCCGTCAGGAAAGCAATTATCAATTGTAGCGCAAACATTTTTAAGTTATTTACAGCACGCACCACAGATTTTACTTGAATCATCCCGGCGCCATACAAATACTCGTAATTAGTCGACCCCATCTAAAAGCAAAGGAACACGTCGTTGAGTTTTATATTACATATATCTCTGG
>JAQBHM010000318.1:0-3319 GCA_032127795.1 Bacteroidales bacterium
TTCAGGTCCGGGATCTCCTTTTGGGAAAAACTTACTGTTTTGAATTGTCGGTGACGGACCCTTGCTGACGCAAACCCCGTGTTGAATTACAGGGGCATCGGTTTTATATGAATAAGTGGACCATGCGCTGATATCGGCAACAGCACTGATCTTTATTGTGCTTACAGTAACGGTATTGAGCCTGGAAGTAATATCCCTGTCAATTGCTGCAGGATTGTCAATCTTGTTTTTAACTGCAGTCTGAACGGTTTTGTTAATTACCGGATTCTGGGCGATGGCCGTCGCCATTGTTGAAACCAGGCACATTATTACAAATAAGGGCTTTGTTCCTTTCATTGTTTTTAAATTTTAATTTTTCAATCTGTTACTTTTTACACTTTAATTTAAGGATATTTGATAACGAATGATTTCTGGTCACCTGTAAATCTGAAGAGCGGGGAGCCCTTTCTTTCAATAAGCTTTTCAACAGAACCGTTTATCCGTGTAGAGATGTATATTTCATCCAGATTCCAGTTGTCTCCTCCCATTCCGCCGGAAAAAGTTGTTTCGATCCAGAATTCTTTAATATCTTCTTTCCTGTAGTTGTCCGGCAAAGGCCTGGATATCTGTTGCCAGGAATTGTTTACCCAGCGTTTCCCGTTATTTACGTTGTTAAACCAGAATTTGAGATAAGATGCCCTTCTGTTTGGATCCATTAATTTTGTCACTATTACAAAGTTAACATTGTCATTTCCTCCGCGGAGGTCATCACCTCCTGTCTTGAAGTTCACAATAATTTCTTTGGGATTGAGTGGAATAACAGGGGGTGCCTGGGGAGTGTATTTTGTATCCACGAAATATGTACGCCAGCGCGGATTGTCAGATTCTGAAGGATATGAAAAGTATGAACCTGCGTTATTGGGTTTCAGCATCATAATAGCTTCGGGGTGGTTGGGGTCGCATACAAAAATTGTCAGATCTTCAATATATGCTCCCAGGTCGCCCTTATATCTGCCTAACTGGTAACCGATAGCCACAACCTGGTGATCTCCCTTGCATCCGCTGCCGCATGATGATAACCCGAGTACCACAGGTTCACCCCTGTCGATATATGACATGAGCTTGCCCAGTTGTCCCGACCCTGTCTGCAGGCCCCAGTTAAAGAATTCCCTGTTCCGGGCACCTCCGGGGTTCGTCAGGCCAAACTCTGCCCATCTGTCTACATTTGTTATCATTGATGTCATCTGCCTGTTATACAGATAGCTTTGTAATGGCATCCCTTCAGCAGGCATGTAGCTCTGCTGCGGAATTTGTTTTCCTGACTTGTAATAATCAAGAGCTGCATAGCTCATGCCTCCGCACAAACCTTTGGTTGTCCAGTCCACTCCGCTGATGAAGATATTTGTAAATGCATTTGTAAACTTGAAACCGTGAACTGAGGGATTAAATTTGGTCATCACGGCAGGTGCGGATATGGTAGTGGATGAATTAGTTGTTGTACCTGATGATGAGTATAGGAAATCCTTTACCCGGTTGTCTCCGGTAAACCTGAATAATGGATTTCCACTGGCATCAATCATCTTGGTTGCTACATTTGAGACCACTCCGTTGATAACAATCCTGTTAAGATTCCAATTGTCGCCGCCAAAACCGCCACCAAAAGTTGTCTCCAGACGGAATCCTGCAACATCTGCAATTTTTCCCGTTGTCAGAACTTGTGTAACGTTATTGGTTGTATTATCGGCCCAGCGCACACTGCGGTTGATATTATCAAACCTTACATTGGAGCCTGATTTCATGAGAACGATCAGGTTGACATTATCATTGCCACCCCTCAGATCATCACTTCCTGTTCCGATCTGTATGGCTAAAATCATCTGGGCATTTATTGTATAGCAGCCCACCATGGCAAGCAAACATAAGAGAATTATTTTTTTCATCTTTTAGAGTTTGATAAATTCAACCCTGCGGTTAAGAGCCTTATTGGCAGGAGTATCATTGGGTGCAACTGGCTGGCTTTCTCCCATGCCGTCAGTTACAAGACGATCACCGTTGACTCCGAATGATTTGACAAGTTCATTTTTTACTGATGCAGCACGCCGTTTTGAAAGGTCCAGGTTTGCAGCATCGGCACCGTCGCTGTCGGTATGCCCTACAATCTTGACCTGTACATCAGGGACTTCATTTAGAATAGCTGCAATTTCCTTTAATGTGCCGTATGACTCCGGTTTAACAACGTCTTTATTAACATCAAAATAGATACCGTATGTAACCAGTTTACCTTCGGTCATGAGCTTATTCCGCATATCGGGAGCGCCAACAGCAATACGCACGTTTGAGACCATAGCCGCACCGGATTCGAACCTGATCCTGTCTGGCTTCAAACAACCTGTCGGGAAAGCTTTTGGAATATCAAAAAGCTTATTCTGATCCTGGTAAAGACGGACTCTTGTTTTCTGAACCCATATGGCGATATGATATTTCTGGTTCTCCGTTTCTTTATATGCATCCCCTTCCTTATAGTCGCGCAATGCAGATGCCTGGCATTCCTCACTATTCAGCCATGTATGGTAACCTGGTCTGCCGAAATATTCAACTGAAAACTCGAATCCGCCTTCTCCGGGAGCAGATCCCCCATCCCATGCTTTTGCGTTTTTTGCCTGCATAAGGCGCATATTCCATCCTGCCATCCTGCCTTCTTCGCCTGCGATTGGAATAACATCGAATTCGATCGTGTAATTATCAGGGAAACTGAACAGGGCATCTGTCCATATTGAATTATCAGTATTAAACCTCATCCAGTTACCCTGGAAAAGATTTGTGGTGACCACTTCGGCAGATCCGTTTGTATTCCATAGGGCAGGGAAATCACCAACGGCATCCTGGCTGAAATCTTCGTAAAAGATTACTTTCTCACCGGCAATGAAATCGTACTTTGAATAAGACTGAAGAGTAGTTTGCTCCTGTTGAACAGGCTGACTGGCCTGATCTGAAGTGATCTCGCCTGTTGACTGTCCTGATTGATCTTCACCAGTCTGTTGTGATTCATCCGTTGTGTTTTTTTTCTTCAGTGCTTTGCCTAATCCGCTCTGTATTGCGTCCAGACCTCTCTCTATTCCCTGGTCGGTTCTGTTGTCAACGCTGCCTTCAACTTTCTTGACCTTGTCTTTGAGCTTAATCTGACTTGTTGCCGGCATTGAAAAACTGAGCAGACAGATAACGGCAATCATGATTTTAATAGCTGAGTTCATTTTGGCTGTTTTTTAGTTTGTTAAAAGATCTTGAATGACAAAAGATCTTAAATAACATAAGTTTCGAAATTACAGTTGTTGTTTTGATG
>JAQBHM010000319.1:0-3428 GCA_032127795.1 Bacteroidales bacterium
AGACCTCCGGGGATGGAATTCAGCTTAAGGGGTGATACAGACCGCAGCAAAAAATTATATGTTGAGGCTGAACTCGGATATTATAAGGGCTGGTCAGCCTATGATCAGCGAGGCTTCGCCTGGTCTATTGCACCGGAGTACAAGGTGAGCCGGAGGTTCTCCTTTGGTTATTCGCTTGATATCTCAAGAGATTTCAATGATATAGGGTATGTTGATGCTACTATTTTTGATGACATTATTTTCGGTAAAAGAGATGTGACAACCATTACAAATACACTGTCGGGAGCATTCATCTTCACAGCCAATTCTTACCTTACACTCAGAGGCAGGTATTACTGGTCGAGGGCGGAGTATGACGGTGACTATTTCTTCCTTCGGGATGACGGTGGGCTGTTTGATTCATTCTACATAGGGGCTCCAAATGTCAATTCTAATTTTCTCAATATTGACATGGTATATACCTGGCGTTTTGCGCCGGGAAGTGAGCTGTCACTTGTATGGAAAAATGCCATTGCCTCCTCTGGCAGCCTCATTGTATATAATGGCTTTGACAATTTCCGTGATCTGCTTCAGACACCCCAGACCAACAGTATTTCTTTGAAAATATTATACTACCTTGACTATCAGAATTTCAGAAAGTTATTTTCGTCTAAATAACAGGTTAATAACATGATACAGAGAATTCAAACTCTTTTTCTGCTGGCTGTGGCTGTACTCTCGGGACTGATGATGACAGGTGACCTGATTATCCTTGACAATGGGTCCGGCACCCTTTTTTCAATTGGTTTTGCAGGCCTGGTGGAGGTTGGCGGTAAATTTCTTCAGAGTCTCTGGCCTCTCTCGGTGATAATAGCTCTTGTGCCGCTTCTCGCTCTGGCAGCAATATTCCTCTTCAAGAACAGGAAGCTGCAGATGAGATTAACAATGTTGCTGCTTCTTCTTTCCCTGGGAACTATAATACTTGCAGCCTTTTATGTGATTATGTTCAACCGGAAAATAGAGGTGTCACTGATCTGGAGAATAAAAGCTCTTTTCCCGATTATATCAGCAATTTTTGCATGGCTGGCATACAGGAAAATACTCCAGGACGACCTCCTTGTAAAATCATACGACCGTCTCAGATAATCTCCATCCTCTCCTGATCTGTGATCTTTTCACAATAATGGCATCTGAGCGCCACAGGCTTCTTTGATACAACCTTAAACTGTGTGGTGACCTGTTCAAAATTTGTAATGCATTTCGGATTCATGCACTTGGCAATGGCAATTATGAAATCGGGGACCTCAACAACCCGTTTCTCAATAACCTGGTAATCCCTTATGATATTGAGCTTGGCATTGGGGGCAACCAGTGCAATTCTGTTGATATCATCATCCTCAAAAAATTTCCCGGCAATTTTTATGATAGCCTTCTTCCCGTCAGTCTTGCTCTCGAGATTGGTGCCGAAAGTAATCTGGTTCCTGATCTTGTCAAGCCCCAGTATCTTTATGACCTTGAAAAGGGTGCTGGCAGGTATATGATCGATTACAGTGCCGCTTTCAATGGCGCTTACAAGCAGTTGTTTAGGATCAGTCATCTTTTTCATTGCAGTTATTTTATACCCAGTAAAGTACAGATAATAGCCTGTCTTGTGTAAACACCGTTCAGGGCCTGTTCAAAATAATATGCTTTTGCGTTTGTATCAACATCAGGGTTGATCTCATTTACCCTGGGAAGAGGATGGAGGATCTTCATGCCCGACTTGGTATCGGCAAGCATATGATCATGAAGCACATAGGCATTCTTTACTTTTTCATATTCCATCGGATCAGAGAAGCGCTCCCGCTGAACCCTGGTCATATATATTATGTCAGCCTGGTCAATCACCTTGTTAAGGTCGGCTGTCTCATTGTACTTCAGACCCATATTGTCAAGATACAGCTTGTACTCATCAGGCATCTCAAGTTCTTCCGGAGCCACGAAGTTGAAGGTTGTATTCCATCTTGACATGGCCATCATGAGTGAATGCACCGTGCGCCCGTATTTGAGGTCGCCAACCATGCAGATATTCAGATTATCAAGACTTCCCTGGGTCTTGAGTATGGAATAAAGGTCAAGCAGTGTCTGGGTGGGATGCTGGTTCGCACCGTCGCCTGCATTTATTACCGGCACCGTTGATATCTCACTGGCATACCTTGCGCTCCCTTCTACAGGGTGACGCAGGACTATCAGATCAACATAGTTGTTTACAGTTCGTATTGTATCATTCAGAGTTTCACCCTTGCTCACACTTGAGCTTGATGAATCGGTAAACCCTATCACCTTGCCTCCAAGCTTGTTGACAGCACTCTCAAAACTAAGCCTGGTGCGTGTTGAAGGCTCAAAGAAAAGTGTTGCCACTACCTTGCCGTGCAAAATATCCCGGACAGGCTCCTTCTCAAATTCTGCGGCAAGCTTCAGGATCTTCAGGATCTCCTCGGTTGAGAGATCATCAATTGATACTAAACTTCTGGTTTTCATTAATATATCTGTTTTAGGGACCTGGATATGACAAAGTTATTACAAGAAATGGTCATTTAACCTGGCTGTTAAAAAGTATTGAAAAAATATCCCTTAAATTTCAATCCGTGTACGCGACTGTCATACCGCTGATCTTAAGGAGTCTTTCCGTGATCCTTTCCCCGGCAGAGGCTCTCACTGATATTTTTATTGAACAGTCATTCCCGTAGCTGTGGTCACTCTGGCTGCATCCTTCCTCCTTGAGCACCTTCATAACATCATTCATTGAGAGGTAAGGAAATTTCAACACATACGAATGCATCACGGTTTTTTCAATTATCAGAGCATTTGCAAGAGCATCTTCTGCCGCTGACCGGTATGCATTAATCAAACCGCTTACTCCCAGAAGGGTGCCTCCAAAATACCTTATTACAACTATCAAAATGTCAGTAAGTTCCCTTGAATTTATCTGGCCCAGTATAGGTCTTCCTGCTGTGCCGGAAGGCTCTCCGTCATCATTTGAACGCCATGCCTGCCTGTCAGGAGAAAGTACCCATGCATAGCAGTGGTGCCTGGCATCATGGTATTCCTTGCGAAGCTCATCAAGCCTCTGTTTAATCTCTTCCTGGCTTGTAACCGGGATGGCCAGCGCTATGAACCTGCTGCCACGATCCTTGAAAAGCCCATGAGCTTCCGATGTAATTGTTTTATATGTGTCAGAGAATAACATAAAGGTCATTAAAGCCAGAAAGCATGCAAAGATTTTTTTGCGGTGAAATATACTATTTTTGTTAATGACGAATCCTAATCCGGATCAGTTTTTCAATTCTGTTTTTAATCCGTTAAGAAGTGAACACTGCTAAAAACCTTAAGTACCTGTTAACCATTTTGCCGAAAGTCATTGCAATTATTCTGTTCCTTTGGCTTGAGGGCTGTAAAACCGGGTCAGA
>JAQBHM010000320.1:0-3343 GCA_032127795.1 Bacteroidales bacterium
CCCTTGAGGAGGTCGGTGTCAAAGATGTCATCTAGGTACTCTCTTAATCCGGTAAGACTTTTAATATCATTTTCATGAATCAGACCGCGTGTGTCAGGAGGAACATTAAGCAGAAGCACGGCATTTCTCCCTACAGAGCTGAAATAGATATCTGCCAGTTTCTCCACGCTTTTAACGAGGCTATCCTCAGAGGCATGCCAGAACCATCCGGGACGTATTGAGACATCAACCTCGGCAGGGTACCAGAATACTCTGCCGGCTCTTTGCAGCAGTTCACTGCTGCCCAGGTCTCTCGCAGTGGCCTCGAGGCCCAGTTCACTGTTTATCTTTGCGCTGGCCTCCGATCCCCCGGGAGCGAGGGCAGTAACACTCCATTCTGTTTCCCGTCCGTAGCCGGACTCCGTGCCAACCCATCTCACATCCTCACCCATTATTGCCGTTACGGCTTCAGGCTGCAGCCTCCTGATGAGCTCATAATATGCTTCCCAGTCATATACCTGTTTCCTGCCATTGGGACCCTCGCCATTTGCCCCGTCAAACCATACCTCGTCAACTGTGCCATACCATGTCAGCAGCTCTGTAAGCTGATCCATGAAAAAACGGTTGTATGCTGGTGAATCACCGTAACATTTTGCATTTCTGTCCCACGGAGAGATGTAGACCCCGAATTTCATGCCATACTTCTCACAGGCATTTTTCAGCTCCCTGACCACATCCCCCTTTCCATTCTTCCATGGGCTTGAAGCCACGGAATGATCAGTGGTCTTGGTTGGCCAGAGACAGAAACCGTCATGATGCTTGGCAGTGATTATCACCATCTTCATCCCTGCATCACTGAGCACTCTCACCCATTGCTCCGCATCAAGTTCTGTAGGATTGAAAACCGTTTCCGGCTCATCACCGGTTCCCCACTCCCTGTTCGTAAATGTATTAACCGTGAAGTGGATAAATGCCGTCATCTCATGCTGCTGCCAGAGGAGCTGCCGCTGATGGGGAACAACACGGGCAGCCATGGCTTCTTTTATACCCAGAGTTGGGCCTACAGGGTATTCAACACCTCCCCGGTAAAATTTTTCACTGTGCTTATTACCGCAGGAGCCACAAGAGATTAATATTGCCGTCAAAATGGCGTAGGTACATATGTACCGGGTATTATACATAGTACAGCTATTTTTGATTTTATTTTTTCAGCAATGTCTTTTCATAAAAATGGCTGAGGACAAAGAGTAATCCTGTAACAATTATCGGTGTTGAGAGAACCACAAACGGGAGTGTTTTTCCACTGGTCCTTAAAAGAATATTCATAGTTCCACCCAGGATAATGATAAGTAAACCACTGGCAAGGGGGTATTTCAGGGCCAGGATGATTCCGGCGAGAAGCAACAGTGCAGGAGCCATGCTGATAGCAAAACCCTTCCACTGTTCCTGGGTTCTGGCACCGGCAGAGAAGTTATCGAAAGCCATAATGACCAGAAAGGAAATGAGGATTATTGTGAAGACCCGGGGGGCCCAGAGTATGAATTTTGCCATTATTGCTCTTTTTTTACTGATTTGACGTACTTCACATTTCTGAATCGCAGAGCTGACCAGTCATCATCAATGCCTACCTGGCTCACCCTTTTGAAACCACCTTCTTCAACAGGTTCCCAGCCGCGATCACGGTTTATATCGCTGTTATATTTTTTTGATGTTCCTTTGGGATAAGCTATCCAGAGTTTGCCGTCATTGCTGAGGTTATGGAGGCAGGAGGGTCCCAGTTCCCTCACCTTCTCGGACCCTGTTGCGAATACAACCATGAATTCATAAAGAAACCGGGCATTGATATCTTTGTCAATCTGAACCTCCGGCAACAGCTTTGAAATCCTCTTTTCGAATTCATCAGGTGCATTGATAACGGCAATGCGGCTCTGATCCTTGTACCTGAGTTTTAATAACAGATCATCCATTGAGTTTTTGTTTCTTTCTCCCGGACAAATATACTAATTAGTGCCGATGGTTGGGATTGCGTAACTTTTTTGCTATTCCGGTGTTAAACCTTTAACTTTGCATTGTCAAAATCGGGGTGCCTTAAAATAACAGGCTGAGATCATACCCTTACAACCTGATCCGGGTAATGCCGGCGGAGGGAAAGAGAGTAATAATTCCCAGCCTTTTAATGTGACCTCATTTTTTGAGATCTGTTTTGTTTTAATCATATCCGGGAATGTTAAGAAATTTTATTTTTTTGGTTGCATTAATAGCCGCACTGGGAAGCCTGAGCGTTACCGGGCAACAGTCCCGGGGCGTCATCGAAGGTCTGGTCCGTGACGTTGACGGGCATCCCCTGGCAGGCGCCTCTGTAGTGATTGACAGCCTGTCGGCAGGCGTTGCTGCCGGAAATGACGGACGATATATGCTCCGCGGACTTAAGAATGGAGTTTATTCTCTGAGATTCAGCTTCACCGGGTATGAAAAAGTCACTGAAAAGGTCACCCTTGAAGGTCATGCCACTGTTGATATTCTCCTTAACGAAGCTGTCATCATTGCTGATGAAGTTATTGTCAGGGGCAGCAGGGCAGGCAGTCGCACTCCTATGGCTTATACCACCATTGAGGCAGCAGAACTGAGGAAGTCAGACATGACCAGGGACATGCCATACCTGCTTTCCATGACGCCATCGGTTGTGGAGACCTCTGATGCCGGTAACGGGATTGGATATACTTCCCTGAGAATCCGCGGGACGGATGCCAGCAGGATAAATGTAACCATTGACGGCATCCCGCTGAACGATTCGGAGTCACAGCAGGTATTTTGGGTTGACCTTCCTGATCTTGCTTCCTCAACCGGAAGCATACAAATACAGAGAGGAGCGGGTACTTCAACCAATGGAGCAGGGGCTTTTGGTGCATCGGTGAACATAAGCACCGTGACACCCCCTGATGATCCGGGAGCCTCTCTGGACATGGCCTACGGATCATTCAAAACATTCCGTACCATGGCCAGGGTATGGTCCGGCAAGGTCGATGACAGGTTTAACATGATGATCAGGGCATCACTGATCGGCAGCGAAGGATATATCGATCACAGCGCTTCGGATATTAAGTCAGTCATGGTAACCGGTTCCTGGGTAACCTCCTCTGACAGGCTCAGGTTCAATATCCTTAGCGGTACCGAGAGAACAGGCATAAGCTGGTGGGGCGTACCTCAGGAATTACTGGCGATCAACAGACGCTATAACCCGGCAGGGGAATATATTGACGCTAATGGCATCTACCGGTACTATAACGACGAGACCGACAATTACAGTCAGAACCATTATCATCTCTTTTATACCCACAGGTTTACCCCGCGTCTGCATCTGAAC
>JAQBHM010000321.1:0-2935 GCA_032127795.1 Bacteroidales bacterium
ATAACCGACTGGTGGGGGAAAAAAGTTGAAGAACTGTCAAAGGGGATGCAGCAGAAGGTCCAGTTCGTTACAACTGTACTCCATGAACCCAAACTGCTGATATTTGATGAGCCGTTTACCGGTTTTGACCCCATCAATGTCAATCTGATCAAGAATGAAATCCTTTTCCTTCGCAAGCGGGGCGCTACAATTATCTTTTCTACCCATAACATGAGTTCTGTGGAAGAGCTGTGTGACAACATCTCGCTGATCAACAAGGCAAAAACAATACTCGAGGGCCGCGTGGACAAAATACGCAATGAATGGGCTGCCAGTGAGTATGACGTTGTACTTGAAGGAGAGGTTACACCTGAGACAAACGGACATTTCTCAATCGTGCGATCATCATTTGAAAACGGGAAGAGCATTGTCAGGCTGAAATCTGACGGCAACGGTGACACTAATGCAATTATCAGGGCCATGAGTGCTGCCGGTCAGATTATATCATTCAATCCAGCCCTCCCCTCAATGAATGACATATTCATCAGGGTAGTAGAGTCAAAAAACAAAGAAGTACAGAACAATTAAGCCATGAATAAAATATCAATAATTATTCAGAGAGAGTATGTCACCAGGGTGCGCAAGAAGTCTTTTATTATTATGACCCTTCTCACTCCTCTACTGATGGCCATGATCTTTGTTATCCCGGCCCTCGTTATGTCAAATGATGACAAAGACTTCAAGAAAATTGCGGTGATAGAAGATGGATCCGATCTTTTCAATGGAGTGATACCTGATACAAAAGATACTGATTTTGAATATGTTAATGATGATGTAAATGAACTGAAAAGCACCTTTGAGCAGAAGGGTTATTATGGTATTCTTTACATCTCTCCGCAGATCATTGACACTCCCAATGCCATCCAGCTGATTTCCAAGAAGCAGCCCCCTATCGGACTGCTTGACCACATATCAGGTTCTCTTGAGAAGGAGATAGAAAGGCAGAAACTACTCTCTTACAATATCGAAAACCTTGATGAGATCCTTAAAACCATCAACACCAATGTTAAAATACAGACCATAAAGATTGATGAGACGGGAGCGATCAAGGAGACGAGCACCGGCATAGCCATGGGTCTGGCATATATAAGCGGTTTTCTGATGTATATGCTTGTCTTCATGTTTGGTGCCCAGGTTATGCGCGGAGTCATTGAAGAGAAAACCAGCCGGATCGTGGAAGTTATCATCTCCTCAGTCAAACCGATACAGCTTATGCTCGGCAAGATAATCGGGATAGCCCTTGTAGGTCTCACACAGTTTACAGTCTGGATCCTTCTTACAGTAGCCATAGTGACTGTTGTCAAGTCCAGTGTGATTTCCAAAGACTCTATGGAGCAGGTGCAGCAGATGCCACAGAGTCTGTCACAGGGTGATCAGGCTTTTTCCGGAGGTGCTGCAGGTATATCCACTGCCCAGGTCAGTGAGTTTGAGGCGCTCTTTGCCAGCGCAATGAACCAGCGCTGGGGACTGATCATCGTTGTCTTCGTCTTCTTCTTTATAACCGGATATCTTCTTTATGCTTCGCTATTCGCGGCCATAGGCTCTGCCGTGGATAATGAGACGGAGACGCAGCAATTCATGCTGCCGGTGACAATCCCCATAATCCTCGGACTTATTGTAGCCATGGGTACCATGCAAAATCCCGAAAGCTCCATCTCATTCTGGTTCTCCATAATACCGCTCACCTCCCCCATCGTCATGGTGGCCCGCATACCTTTTGATGTCCCCTACTGGGAGATTGCCCTCTCAATGGGACTGATGCTGTTGACCATTTTCGGGGCAGTATGGATGGCAGCGAAGATTTACCGTACAGGGATTCTCATGTATGGCAAGAAAACCTCTTACCGTGAGATATGGAAGTGGCTTACATACAAAGGATAACAATGATCTGAACCATGCCGCGTATACTAGTTATTGATGACGAAAAGTCTATAAGAAACACCTTGAAAGACGTTCTCGAATACGAGAAGTATGAAGTTGATGTTGCTGAAGACGGAGCCAAAGGGATAGAACTCTTTACACTGGAATCTTATCATGCTGTGCTCTGTGATATCAAGATGGCCAAAATGGACGGTATCGAGGTCCTTCAGAAAATGCTCGGGATATCTTCCGATGTGCCGGTCATAATGATCTCAGGACATGGTAATATAGATACTGCCGTTGACGCTATAAAAAAGGGTGCTTTCGACTTCCTTGAAAAACCTCTTGACCTCAACAGGCTGCTAATCACCATCCGCAATGCCCTTGAACGGGGCTCGCTCATCTCCCAGACAAAGGTGCTCAAGAAACAGGTAAGCAGGAAATTCGAGATCGTGGGTAATTCCCAGCCGATAATCCTGGTCAAGGAAATGATTGAAAGGGTTGCTGCCACCGAAGCCCGGGTCCTTATAACAGGGGCAAACGGTACCGGAAAAGAACTTGTAGCACACCAGATACATGAGAAAAGCAACCGTTCCAAAGGACCCTTTGTGGAAGTTAACTGTGCGGCCATACCTTCTGAACTTATTGAAAGTGAGCTGTTCGGACATGAGAAAGGATCATTCACCTCGGCCATAAAACAGCGTATTGGCAAGTTTGAGCAGGCTAACGGAGGTACAATATTCCTTGATGAAGTGGGAGACATGAGCCTCGCCGCACAGGCTAAAGTGCTCAGAGCACTGCAGGAGAATAAGATAACCCGGGTGGGGTCGGACAAAGACATCCACGTTGATGTAAGAGTGATAGCCGCTACCAATAAGAATATAAAGGACGAGATAGACAGGAACAATTTCCGCGAAGACCTTTATCACAGACTGAGCGTTATTCTTATACATGTTCCTACCCTGAATGAGAGGGCTGAGGATATCCCGCTCCTGGCAGATCATTTCAATACCCTGATCTGCAGTGATTACGGCAT
>JAQBHM010000322.1:0-6918 GCA_032127795.1 Bacteroidales bacterium
GGGTGGCAGTCCGCCTGCTGGCGGACGGACGGGGTGGTCTGTCAGGAGCGTAGAGCATAGTTAATAGTGAATAGTTAAATAGGGAACAGTTTGTGATGAATGTGGCAACAGGCAGAAACAATACGGGTCAACGAACAATTATCTGAATGAAGGGTTTATCTTTAAAAGTAAATTGGAAATAATGAGTTTTTCTTTTAAAGGTTTTCTTTACCAGGTGCTGATTGACCCGACGATCTCACACCTGCATAAAAGTGTGCTGGCTTTTATTGAACCGTCGCACAGGGTTCTTGATGTAGCCTGCGGCACCGGTTCACTGGCGCTCTCAATTGCAGAAAGGGCTGCGCAGGTAACCGGGATAGACCTTTCTGAAGAGATGATCATCACAGCACAGAGGGCAGCCAGGAAAAAGGGGGTAAGAAATGCACTTTTTGAACTGCATGATGCTACTGACCTTGTGCAATACACTGACAAGGAGTTTGACGTGGCAGTCACATCAATGGCTGTCCACCAGTTTGATGCGGGAGTGGCAGTGAAGATACTTTCTGAAATGAAGAGGATAGCAACAACCGTGATTATCGTAGATTATAACTCATTCATGCCTAAAGGATTTATTCCTTCAGTTGCACGGGCTATTGAGAGAATGGCCGGCGGAGATCATTACCGTAATTTCGCGGTATTCATGGAGAGAGGCGGGATAGGTTATTTTGCCCGGGAGGCGGGACTCGTAATGAAATCCGAAACAGTGAGGGGCAGCGGAGTATTTTCGGTGGCAGTGTTTGGGTAGGATTTGCGATTTGCGATTTGCGATTTGCGATTTGCGATTTTCGATTTAAGACAGATCAAGACATTAAATAAAGGGATGAGCCGAACTGAACATACCGCCTGGTTCAGGTTCTATGAAGAGCTTAATGATTTCCTTCGCAACAGACTCAGGAAAACAGAATTCCCATACCGCTTTTACGGATCAGTAAATGTAAAAGTGGCAATAGAGGCAATAGGTGTACCTCATTCAGAGGTTGACATGGTGTTGGTTAACGGGATTTCAGTAGACTTCTCATACCGTCTCCGTGATAATGATCATGTCTCTGTATATCCGGTCTTTGAATCCCTGGACATCACCTCTGTCACCCATCTGAGAGAGAAACCCCTTAGAGAACTGAGATTCATTGCTGACGTTCATCTGGGAAGGCTGGTAAAATACCTGAGGTTATGCGGTTTCGATACCTTCTTCAGCACTGAGGCTGACGATCCTGAAATCATCTCACGTTCTCTGGAGGAGAAGAGGGTGATCCTGACACGTGACAGAGGACTGTTGCTTAACAGGCATGTGACTCACGGGTACTGGATACGATCTGATCATCCTGTCAGTCAAATGAAAGAGTTAATTGTGAGATTTGATCTGAAAAACCTGGTTGGGCTCTTCACCCGATGCATGGTATGCAACGGGATACTTGAGGATGTCACAAAAGAGGAGATAAAAGCCCGTCTGCGGGAGGATACTCTCAGGTATTTCAATGAGTTCAGTATGTGTTCCGGCTGTCACCGGATTTACTGGAAGGGATCACATTATGACAGGATGAAGGTTTTTATTGACAACGTGATCAATGAATCAGAGAAGATAGAGTGAACATCAGCAGGGCCCTCTTCAGGAGGTCCTCGGTCACTGAGCCCTGAGGAGGGAAACTCTTGTGATGAGCGACTTCTGATGCACTTCGTCGGTTGATGAAGGATCTTTCATCTCCCTGAACATCTTACAGGGCAGTTCGCTGCAGTCGCCGCAGTCTTTGTATTTCCTGGTGTTTACAGAGCAGTCGTACAGCGGACACACCTTGCCGGGCATCATCTCCTTTGCCCAGAATGTAGATCCCTGAACACTTTTGCACCCTGTGCAAGTCTTGTTGAAAAATTCACATTCGTCGCAGATCAATCCGCATGCTGAAAGTATCATGGTCTGTAATTTTGAATAAAGATAGTTAGAATGTCGAAAGTCGAAAGTCCTTAAAGTCTATAAAGTCCTTAAAGTCTATAAAGTCTATAAAGTCTATAAAGTCCTTAATGTCAAATGTCGAAAGTTGAATATCTGAAAGGGATTAGTTATCTCAGAAGCAGGCTTACGATTCTGGCTTTAAAACTGTTGTAGGGCGGGTATCGGAGCCACATGTCAAGAATGTTCGATTTGACCAGCACCGAGCGCATATTTGAAAAGGTCTGAAATGTTCTCTTCCCGTGATAGCGCCCCATACCGCTTGCTCCCAGTCCACCGTAAGGAAGATACGGTGATGCGATCTGCATTACTGTATCATTTACGGCGGCGCTGCCCGACCTTGTTCTTGCAAGGAACTCACGGGTCAGTTTTTTGTTACGTGAGAAGATATATACCGCCAGAGGCTTCGTGTACTTTTCTATTATTCCGTACACCTCTTCAAAATTTTCATAGTCGATCACCGGCATCACAGGGCCAAAAATTTCCTCCGCCATTACAGGGTCACCTGGTTTTACATCCCTGATCACCGTGGGAGCCACATAACAGCTCTCCATATCTGCCCTGCCGCCTGTCACGATCTCTCCCGACTGCATCATCGCTGAGAGCCTGGCTACATTCTCTGCACTTATTATCCTGGCAAAGTCATTGCTTTTTTCCGGGTCTTCGCCGTAGAAGTTTCTGATCTCTTTCACCAGCAGTTCAAGGAACCGTTCCTTTATTTTTCTGTCAACCAGGATGTAGTCAGGGCAGATGCATGTCTGTCCCGCATTGATAAATTTACCCCATGCTATACGTTTGACAGCAAATTCAAGTTTTGCATCGGCTGCGACCACGCAGGGGTTCTTCCCGCCCAGTTCCAGTGATACCGGTGTAAGGTTTGCGGCAGCTTTTCCCATTACATATTTCCCCACCCTGGTGCTTCCGGTGAAAAAGATATAGTCAAAGGGATGATTAAGCAGTAACTCGCTGACGGAATGATCCCCGTTCAAAATCTTTACCAGCTCTTCGGGAAAGTGGCTGAGGATCTTTTCCATCACTTTGTTGATCTCGGGTGCCTGTCGTGATACCTTGACCACTACACAGTTGCCGGCAGCAAGGGCCCCGATAAGAGGCACAAAAGAGAGCATAAAAGGGAAATTCCACGGTGAAAGGATAAGCACCTGGCCGTAAGGTTGTGGTGTGACATAGCTGCGGGCAATAAAATGCACCAGGGGAGTACGTACCCTCCTTGTGCGTGACCATCTGTCAAGTCTGCGGATGGCAAGGCCGAGTTCCTTCAGCACAAAACCGGTCTCTGTAGCCAGGACTTCGAAACCGGGTTTGTGAAAGTCTTTCCACAGGGCCTCCCTGATCTCATCTTCATGGCTGATAATGAGTGAACGCAGCTTTTTCAGTGTCTCATGACGGTTTCCGTTGCGGCGTGTTGCTCCGGAGGCAAAATACCTGCGCTGTTTTTCAAGTAATAAACTGATCTCTTCCTTTTCCATTTTTCTTCAAGAAGTATAAGTTGTTCTGATAATTCTGTCTTTACAGCACCCTCCTTTACCGGGATGCAGCTCATGGCATATTCTGCCATGGATGTAATGGTGAGGCTCGGGTTGACGCCTAAGTTACCCTGTATCACAGAGCCGTCAGCTATATATAGACCGGGATAGCCGTGCACCCTCAGTTCCCGGTCTATTACTCCCGTCTCCGGGGAGTCAGACATGGGGCATCCTCCCAGGATATGAGCTGTTGTAGGTCTGTCGAACAAGACCTCCAGGAGTATATTCTGCGCTATTCCTGATACTTTCTTTGCATAACGATCCATAACTTCCTGGCCTACAGGAATAAATGCCGGGACTTTTTTATGTCCCCCGTTGACTATCTTCATTTTTCCGCCCAGGAAAGTATTCTTCCAGACCATTTTCATTGCATTGTCAACTGTCTGCATCACCAGGAAGATCACCATGTTGGTTGACCATTTGAAGTTAAAGAGAGTCTTGAGGAAAAGCTGTGGGTGGGTTGCAGTCTTGAGGAAGAGCTTCCAGGTTCTCAGTGCAGGGGTGGCGGCGCCGCCGACAGAAAGCCCGAAAAACCATTTCATCGCATTTGAGTTATCGGGGTATTTAACTATTTCAACATGTGTATGCGGGTCGGGACTGAATACTGATGTTATTGCCAGACCGTTGTTAAGTTTTTCCTTTGCCCCGGAGACTGCGCAGAGAGTTTCGGCATTTGTCCGCAGCTCATAGCCCAGCCTGTCAGACAGCAGAGGAAGGGTTTTATATTTGTATTTCTGTTTCAGCAGCAGTTCCAGTGTTCCCAGGGCTCCTGCAGCAACAACAATGTTCCTGGCCCTGAGGATCCTCTTTTTGCGCGGGAAAAATGACGTAATATTTCTGGTCTCCACATGGTAGATATTGTCAGTGAAAGAGATCTTCTCCGCCTTTGTTTCAGGGATAATCTCCAGACCCATCTTTTCTGCGAACCACAGGTAATTCCTGTCAAGGGTGTTCTTGGCATTCTCCCTGCATCCCACCATGCATCCACCGCATTCAATGCACTTGTTCCTGAGAGGTCCGTGACCTTCAAAGTAAGGATCACTGCCGGTCTCGCTGCCGTCAAGGTTTACCCCTACATCAACCGGCTCGAATGTACCATGGCCGTTCATCTCCCCGGCAACTTCACGAAGGATAAGATCTTCAGTATTCAGCTTACCGTACTTTATTCTTCCCAGCATAAACGAAGCCCTGTCATAGAATGGACTCAGTATCTCCTTCCACTCACCATACGGTGCCCATTGATCGTTACTGAAGAATGAATCGGGAGGGATGTAGAGTGTGTTTGCATAGACGAGGCTGCCGCCGCCAACGCCTGTCCCGGTGAGGATGCTGGCAGTGGAAAAAAAGGAGAGCTTCTGGAAACCGAAGAAGCGCAGAGCAGGGACCCACAGATATTTAGGCAGATTCCAGTTTGACTTTGGAAAATCAGCGGGATTGAATCGCCGGCCTTGCTCAACTGTCACTACCTTATAGCCTTTTTCAGCAAGACGGAGGCTGGCAACGCTGCCACCGAAGCCAGATCCAATTACAATATAATCATAAATCATTCCCGGGTATTTATAAGAAGGATAGGGGATAAATATAATCAGAAAGGGAATATACCTGACGAAGGTTGTGAATATCAGGATGCAGGTTCAGGTTTTATACCGTATCCGATGATGACATCATCGGTTATCTGAATTACGTTCCTGTTATCAAAAGACTGTTTAGTCTTCTGGTATTCCTTTTCTCTCTTCTGTCCGGGAATTTTGGCATACCACCAGTTTGAAGTGACGGCGGCGAAAAAATCACAGGCTTCAGCAGGAGTATTGAAAAGGTTACGCCAGATAAACCTGTTTATGCGGACATTCTTAAAGCCGGCATTCATCATCAGGGTACGTATCTGTCTTTCGGACCGTGGCCAGAACTCAAATCGATAGCCAAGAATATCCTTTTTATTCAATGGCCTTATGCAGGTATCAACTGCTTCCCAATAATGCTCAGGCCCGTGAGCGCCTAATGACACCACTCCTCCGGGGCGCAGCACGCGAAACATTTCCCCGGCAGCTTTTTCCTGGTTGGGAAATAATCCAAAAGCCATGCCTGTCATGACAATATCAAAACTGTTATCATCAAATGGCAGTGATTCGGCATCAAGCTGAGAGAACTGAATACGGCCCGGATCATATCCGGCACTGCGTGCATTTTCCCTGGCGCGGTTCAGCATATACTCTGAGATATCACCGCACACCACTTTGGCAGCTCCCATATCCAGGGCTTGCAGTGCCATGATGCCCGTTCCGCAGCCAATATCAATTACTTCTCTGCCCCTGAATTCTATACCTTCAAGCTGGGCAACAGCTGATCTTTTCTGATAAACCCCTGTGAGCTCATCATATCTTGTGACATGGTCTGAGACTTCTCCTTCATACCCAATCCTGATACGCTCTTTCATGGCGTTTTTATCTCCCCAATTGCCATTCAGGAGTGATATCATGTTATTGGCATTTACCAGGATCTTTACAGGCAGTGATAACTTTCCGGTCCAGAATAGTGATTTCATTATATCAGGGAATTTAGCATACCGGTTGATATACTGTCAAAGTTAAATCATTGAAGGCCTCAATGCAATTATTTTATTTTCTCAAGGAGGGGAAATGAAGTTACTTCAGACTGCAGGACTGCAGGACTGCAAGACCGCCCGACCAGTTCCCTACATGAACTTCTCGCGGTTCTGAAGGTTGAACAGCGCAACCAGAAGAAAGAGAATGGTCCCGGTGACAAGTATGATACGGTTCTTGACGGCAATGATAGCCCAGGCTGTTTCGCTGACATCCCAGGCAGGATCAAAGGGATTGAGAAATACGTTCCACTGGCTTTTACGCATGGGATCCTGAAGAATCAGAAAAAAGATGCCGAGGATTATCATCACCACCGCCGTACCGTTGCCGTTGCGTATAACCGTCGAGAGCATGAATGCCATCATCCCCAGAAAAAGAACAGGCATCATAACCTGTGTGGCCATTGACACAACCGGGAATCTGATTATCATCACCGACGAGAGAAAGGTAAAGGCGAGCAATATCAGGTAGGTGATAAAAAAGATAAGGATAATCCGTACCAGCCATACTTTGTAACGGTAATCAGGTATCCCGAAGAGTATCTCCAGGGTCCTGGAGTCCTGGTCGTTCTGTATCCCAAATACCGAGGGATAAAAGACAAGCAGCAGTCCCGAGAAGATGAAAATACCGTAGAGCTCCTCCATGCGTGAGATGTCTTCTGAAAAGACATATATGACTGAGAGCCCGAGGTAGAATACCGTTGACCCCAGGAGGAACCACAGGAACCTGCTTGCAAAGATGATCTTCAGATTATAGAGGATCATCTTCCATATCAGTATTGAGTAGTTGT
>JAQBHM010000323.1:0-7632 GCA_032127795.1 Bacteroidales bacterium
ATTTGCCTGTCAGGGTAGCATTGGCATATATGCCTTTGTACTCTAAATTAAGCTGAAATCCCATTTCAAAATCAGGAAGCGGGCTTCCAAGCATCACCTTGTCATCATCATTGATTAATCCATCAAGGTTCTGGTCAATAAACTTAACATCACCCGGGCGCTGATCTTCGAAATATGGCTTTCCTTCGGGAGTAATATAAGCATCAACATCACCCTGATTCTGTAACAAACCATCAGTTTTGAATCCGTAGAAGAAGCCGATAGGAAATCCTATCTCAACTCTTGAGACAGCAGCAGTACCCTGTGAAAGTGTATGAGCCGCGCCGTTAATAATACCTTCAGCATTGGCAAGCCGGGTTACTTCGTTGTTGTTCATGGTACCGCTCAGTGTGAAACCATAAATGAAGTCAGAAACTTTGCCTTTCCAGTTGATGGCTAATTCTATACCGGAGTTTTTAATATCACCGCCGTTGATCCAGGGAGCACCTGCACCTGAAGTGCCGAGTATCGGAGCAAGAACCAGCCAGTCTTTGGTCATTTTGTTATACCAGTCGAATGTTATTCCAAGATTCGAATTGAATAAACGGACGTCAAGACCTATATTGAGCTGTTCCGAGGTTTCCCATGTTACATCCGGATTAGGCACATTGGCAGGTATTGCTGTTGGTGATGTGACAAGCTTATCAGGGCCGAAATAATATCCCTGGTCAAGGTAAGAAATGTTTGAACTGTAGATAAAATTATCTATGCTCTGGTTACCGTTTTGTCCCCAGCTGACACGCAGTTTACCGAAGTTTAGCCAGGAAAAATCAGTCATGAAATCTTCTTCTGAGAAAATCCAACCTGCCGAAGCAGACGGGAAGAAGCCCCAGCGTTTGTCTTTGGCGAAATTGGATGAGCCGTCATAACGGAAAGTGGCATCAAACATATATTTCTCAGTGAAGTTGTATGACAGGCGTCCGTAGTACGAGAGCAATCCTCCGCCCTGGGCAGCCCAGTCAGCACCCCAGGTATTAATATCGCTGATTGACCCGGCAACCACATTATCGAGGTAGGCGTAATCGGGATTACCGAAGATCGAATTGGCCTTCCATCCGCCTACATTGGCATTCAGGATATTATCCAGAATCTCATTTCCCGCAAGAACGGAGATCTTGTGCTCGGCTATTTTGAAATCGTAAGAAACCGTGTTAGTCCAGGTAAAATTAATTCCCTCATACATATTCTGGTTAACAGCATCATTCGTGTTATTATACTGAGTTGCCAGCCTGTATGTGGGAGCCCATGATCTTCCATGTCCAAACCATGAATTGATACCAAATGATGACCTTATCCTCAGGTTCTTGATTGGTTCTATATTAATGTATGCATTACCGGTAACAGTGTTCCCTTTATTCCATTGGAAATTACGGTTGTAGAAAAGATTTGCCACGGGGTTGTGCTGCCCCAGCGAGATACCTTCGAGAGTAGGAGTAAAGCCATATGTATCGGGTGATTTATCCCAGTATACGGGGAGAAGCGGGTTGGTCACAAGAGCATTGTGGAGGTCGTTCCAGTAAATGCTTCCTGTTCTCACATCGCGGTTCTGGGAGTTTGTAAGAGTAAAATTCTCCCCTATGGTAAGAATGTCATGGCTACTCCCCTTAATGAGTATCATTTCAGTGTTCAATCGGACTGTAAGCCTTTTATATCCTGCATTTGTCAGGTCGCCGCCAAGGATACCTGACTGATCGAGGTAGGAAAAACCTATTGCGTAAGTGACATCCTTTGATGAGCCGGTTATATTAAGTGAATGATTCTGAACCGGAGCGTTCTTCATGGACATTTCCTTTACCCAATCAGTGCCTTCCCAGCCGCTTTGCAGGCGAGTCCAGATATCCTCACCGAGTTTTGTTCCAAGGTCTCCAGGGAAGGTTGAGTTGATATAAGAATTATTTTTAAGCATTGCTTCCCAGTTGTTTGGAGCAAGCCCGTCATTTGCACGGCCTTCATCCATAATATACATATACTCCTGGGCATTGAGCGCCGGCAGTTTTTTATAAATATTCTGCACCCCGTAGTAAAAATCATATGTGATAACAGGGGCTGCTCCCTTCACACCCTTTTTAGTTGTTACGAGGATAACCCCGTTTGCGGCTCTTGACCCGTATATTGCCGAGGAAGCAGCATCTTTAAGAACATCTATTGATTCGATGTCAGATGAACTGAGGTAGTCTATATTTCCGACAGCTACTCCGTCAACAATGTAAAGAGGCGATGAATTGCCTATTGTGCCAAGCCCCCTTATTGTAGCTTTTGTTCCTGCACCGGGGGCACCGCTGTTCCTGGTAATACTGATACCGGTTGCAATACCCTGCAGGGCTTCCATTGCAGTCGATGTATTGAGCTCCGCAATCTGATCGCCCTTTACATTTAAATTGGCACCTGTTACCAGTGCCTTCTTCTGAACTCCATAACCGATAACCACGATCTCATCAAGATCGGTGGGTGCATCAGCCATTTCTACATTGAGAGTGTTAGAGGTAACGGTAGCTTCAACCGGGGTCATGCCGATAAAAGTAAACCTTAACGTTGCCCCCATTTTTGCAGTTATGGTGAAGGCTCCATCAGCGTCGGAGAGAACCCCGACAGTAGTTCCAACCACCACAATACTCACTCCGGGCAGAGTACTACCGTCTGCCTGGTAGGTAACATGGCCTTGTACCGTAACATCCTGGGCAACCAAAACCCGGGTGAACACTGCAAGGACCAAAAACATTACAGTTTTTTTCATAGAATTAGGTTTTAGAACATTAGATTAAGTAGGGTTATAATGTAATTTTTGAAGTTACACCATCGAAAATTACGAAATAAATTGACTTAAATCACAATGTTAAGGAGGAAAATTTAGCAAACGATAAAATATGATATTTACAATAATGGAGTTTAGACTTTATGCACCGTCATGACCCTGAGCAGGGTGTGTCTGAAGCAAAAAGCCTGTTGCTCGCTTTGCTCACAACTCTCTTTTGTTTTCCCCTCGCATATGCATGCAGGCAGTCAATGCTGCGGGGAAAAGCAAAAGCCCGCCGCTTACCGCTGACGGGCTTTTTGCTTGTCGGGGTAGCAGGATTCGAACCTGCGACCCTCTGGTCCCAAACCAGATACGCTACCAGACTGCGCTATACCCCGAAAAGGAAGTGCAAAAGTATAAAGTTTTTTGTAATTTCAATCCCGTAATGGTTTTATTTAATTCTGTCATTAACACTTTGGCATTTCGTTTGTTATATTCTAAAAAAAATGAGCATGAAAAAAAGACTCTTTTCTCTGGCTGCACTTGCAGTTATTATCCTGACACCTGCACTGTCACAGAAATCTTTCTATGACTTCACCGTTGAGACTATTGACGGCCAGCAGTTCAGCTTTTCAGAGCTGAAAGGCAAGAAGGTTCTAATTGTAAATACAGCTTCAAAATGCGGTCATACTCCCCAGTATAAGGATCTTGAACTGCTGAACAAAGCCTATGGCGGCGACAGGTTTATCATTATAGGGTTTCCGGCCAACAACTTCGCCAACCAGGAACCGGGAACCAATGCAGATATAAAGCAATTCTGCGACAGCAAATATGGTGTTACATTCCCCATGATGTCGAAGATATCAGTAAAGGGTGATGACATGCATCCTCTGTACCAGTGGCTTACAAAAAAATCAGCCAATGGCCTGCTGGATTCGGATATAGCCTGGAACTTTCAGAAGTACCTTATTGATGAGAACGGCAAGCTTGTCGGTTTTCTTAAACCTACGGTGAAGCCTCTTTCTGATGAGGTGGTGATGTGGGTGACGAAAGGAAAATTCGTCCAGGCAAAATAGATTTATATTTTACCCCCTGAGAGCCGACCGGGCAATCCCGGCCGGCTCTTTTTTGCACCAGCCAGTGAGATTGACGGAGAGTATCTTCCAACCATCAGCACAGGCCTCATGCCCGAACAATTCTTCCTCAGAATTGTTACAAATAGACCATCCTTTCTGTCCAGGGTTATTCTTATATCCGGGAATTTGAAGAAAGAAAAAACGATAAACTAATTAATGACTCAATAACTGATGCCATGGCAAATTTAAAAACAACCTACATGGGGTTGGAGCTTAAAAATCCCATTATTATAGGAGCCAGCAACCTCTCTGCTGATCCGGAAAACCTCAGGAGGATAGAGAAGGCGGGTGCTGCGGCTATCGTTTACAAATCGCTCTTTGAAGAACAGGTACAGCTTGAAAACCTGGAGGTGTCTGAGCTTAAGACAGAGTATGAGGACCGCAATGCAGAGATGGTGACGCTATTCCCGGGATCAGGATCAGTTGCACTGAGCCCGCTGGAGTTTCTGATGAACCTTAAAAAAGCAAAAGAGACCGTTTCAATTCCTGTATTTGCAAGCCTTAATGCCATCAACGACGAAACATGGGTGGAATATGCTGCAAGGATTGAAGAGACAGGTGTCGATGGCATTGAGCTAAACTTCTATTCTGTACCGGAATATTTTGACAAGGAAGGAGTTAATATTGAAAAACATCAGCTCAGGACCTTATTGAAAGTCAAGGCTGCCGTCAGTATTCCCGTGGCGGTCAAATTGAGCCCTTTTTATACAAATGCCCTCCGGTTTATCTCGGACCTTGACAGGGCAGGCGCTGACGGCGTAGTACTCTTTAACAGGCTCCTCCACCCTGATATTGATACAAATACCGTGGAACATCAGTTCCCTTTCAGCCTGAGCAATTCTGACGAAAACAGGCTGCCTATGCGTTTTGCAGGACTTTTATACGGCAACATTAACGGTTCAATTTGTGCCAACTCAGGAATATTCGATGGAAATGATGTCATTAAAATGATCCTCGCCGGTGCCGGATCCGTACAGGTTGTAAGCACACTGTACAGGAATCAGATAGAGGTGATAGGCAAAATGGTTGCTGACATCGAAAAATGGATGGATGCAGGCGGATATGAAAATATTGAAAGCTTCAGAGGAAAACTGTCAAGGAATGTGACGGTGAAAAAGCTCCCGTACCAGCGTGCACAGTATATAGATCTTATGATGAATGCCTCTGAGATATTAAATAAATACAGGGTAATTAATTAATACTCTGCAAGTCATATTTAGCGGACCTGCAGGCCGGTTCTTCATTGACCGGGCGTCTTTCTGATGCTGTTAATGATCAGTAAGGCAGCAATATCTGAAAGAGCAGCTGCCTTTTCATGACTCCCGGGAAACGCAAGTATCCTGTCATTGCCTCTGAGCAGATTAAGAAATGAAATAGCCAGGTATCCAGGTTCAGCAATAACCTTAATATTCATGCCATTCACAATCTCCCCGAAGAAAGGAGTGACAATGCGAAGTTCACGCTCAAACAGTTTTTCCCTGAGTCTTTCAACCCTGTAGTGGCTCAGTGAAAAATCCTTCAGGAGCAATGGATTACGATCAAGAAGGGTACTTATTTGTTCTCTTCTTACTGTTGCATACCTGTAAAGAGTCTCCTCCCATGGACCATCGGATGAAATAACATCCCGAAGAGGCAGAGTGATAAATCCTATTTCTCTTTCAACCACTGCATTATAAATCTCGGCCTTATTCTTAAAATACATGTATACAGTTCGCCTTCCCCGGCCTGCAGCAGAGGCAATGGTTTCCATTGTGGTGCGTCTCAAACCAATGGTGGCAAACACTGTTGACGCAACATCCAGTATGAGATCCCTTGTATTCTTTTTTGCCATTGCACAAAAAATGAAATATGTGCAAAGTAGCAATTATTATGTATTTTTTCTTTTAACTTTAACTCTTTCTTTCACAAAACCACGAAAATGAAAAGAGCATACCTACTGCTGTTAATTTTCCTATTGTTCCTTACTGCAAACGGGCAGGTCATATTCGACAGACCTCTTAGTCAGAGAGTAACAGGATATGATATCAAAGGATCATTAAACACAACAGATCATACTGTTACCGGTGAAATGCTGGCATGGTGGGTGAACACATCTTCCTCACCTGTCCCTGATGCAATGCTTCACATGTACCTTAATGCATTCAGCAGCACAAAAACATCTTTTGCCGGTGGAGGTCGCTGGACAGCTGACGGTGACGAAGGCTGGGGCTGGGTAAAGATCAGTGCAATAACTGACGGAAGCGGGAGTGACCTCAGCCAGAAGATGAAATTTGTTACACCTGATGACAGTAATAATTATGACAGGTCGGTATTGCATATCACACTCCCTCAGCCTGTGGCTCCGGGAGATACCCTGAGGCTGAATATCTCATTTGAGTCGAAGCTGCCTTCACCGATAGTAAGGACAGGGTTTGCCGGGGATTATTATTTTGTAGCTCAGTGGTTCCCGAAGTTCGGAGTGTATGAGACTGCCGGGATGCGTCAGAGAGAGTCTGACGGTTGGAACTGCCATCAGTTTCATCCCAATTCGGAGTTTTACTCCAACCATTCAGTTTATAATGTTTCAATGACGATGCCTGCAGATTATGTTGCAGGATCGGGAGGGCTTCTTATTGAGGAGATAAAGAACAGTGACAGCACGAAAAAAGTTGTCTGGCGTGCCGAAGATATTGTTGATTTTGCCTGGACGGCATGGCCCGGCTACAAGGTTGTCAGGGACAAGTGGAGGGGTGTTGACATTACTCTTCTGACTTCAGCAAAGGCACTTAAGATCAGTGACAAACAGATGGAAGCAGTGAAGTTCGGTCTTGACTACCTTGATGCAAACGTAGGCCTTTATCCATGGTCTCACCTTACCTTTGTCGATCCTCCTATTATAGGGCTCAATGCCGGGGGAATGGAATACACCACGCTGTTCACATCATCTGGTGGCGGCATGGTCCCGGGATTTGCCAAAATACCTGAAATGGTGACCATACATGAATTTGGTCATGCATATTTTATGGGCATCCTGGCCAGCAATGAGTTTGAGGAACCATGGCTTGATGAAGGAGTAAACTCTTATTGGGAGCAGAGGATTGTGGATCATTATTACGGTGGTGGATACGGTATGCTGCGACTCCCTTTTCTGAAAGCATCAGACAGTGATCTCGGCAGATCATCCTACATCTCATCCCAAAGCAGGGAGACGGCAACGAATGATCTCCCGTCATGGCAGTATCCTCATGGCACCTACAGCATGATGTCATACCAGAAAACAGCGGTATGGCTGCACACTCTTGAGGGTATTATTGGCACGGAAACCATGAATGAAGTCTTCAGGGAGTATTACAGGCAGTGGGCCTTCAGGCATCCTTCAGGACGCGATTTCATAGCAGTTGTCAATGAGGTAGTCACGAAAAAATACGGCAGCAGGTTTGGCGATGACATGAACTGGTTCTTTGACCAGGTGCTTTACGGCAACGGAATATGTGATTACAAAGTTCTTGGCGTTTCCAACAACAGGATAACGGGATACTCCGGCATTATTGAGGGAGACACTGTTTCTTTTGCGAAAAGTGACCGCAAGGCAGATACACTTTACAAAGCCACAGTACGAATAGAGAGGAGCGGAGAGATAAGTTTCCCGGTTGAGGTCCTTGTGGGTTTTGATAACGGTGACCAGGTTACTGAATACTGGGACGGAAAAGCGAAGTACAGGGATTTTGAATACAAGGGCTCACG
>JAQBHM010000324.1:0-6332 GCA_032127795.1 Bacteroidales bacterium
CTTCGTTTATAAGTTCCACAGCGGTGTGAGAACCGATATAGCCCGTACCTCCGGTGACAAGGATCTTTTTCATTATAAACTCCAGTAAGTGAGCTTGCTGATCTTATTTCTGAAGATTCCCTTTATGTCAATTAAAATCCCTTTGTCATTCAGCAGATCCGCAAAGTATTTCTCATCCAGTCCAGCATATTCCTTATGGCTGACGGCAACAATTACGGCGTCATATTTTCCTGACGGTTTGTTGCTGAGGTTTATCTTATACTCTTCATGGACTTCAGCAGGTGAGGCTCCGGGGTCTATCACATCCACCTCCACTCCGAAGTCACGCAACTCAGCAATAACGTCAATCACCTTTGAGTTTCGTATATCAGTCACATCCTCCTTGAATGTCATACCCATAACAAGAGCTCTGGCTTCATTGGGGCTTTTGCGTGAGGCGATTATCTTCTTAACGGTTTGTTTGCCCACATAGCGGCCCATGCTGTCATTTGTAAAACGGCCGGAGTCAATCATCTGTGGGTGATATCCCAATTCCTTGGCTTTATAAGAGAGGTAATAGGGGTCAACGCCGATACAGTGGCCGCCTACCAGGCCGGGGAAGAACTTCAGAAAATTCCATTTTGTCCCTGCTGCCTCCAGGACTTCATAAGTGTTTATGCCCATGCGGTTGAAGATGATTGAGAGCTCGTTCATAAATGCAATGTTTATGTCACGCTGTGTGTTCTCAATTATCTTGGCAGCTTCAGCAACCTTAATCGATGAAGCCCTGTGTACTCCGGCTTCAATAATAAGTTCATAGGTCTTTGCTATGTTCTCGGCTGATTCACTGTCGCACCCGCTGGTGACCTTTACTATCTTTGTCAGGGTATGGTTCCTGTCACCCGGGTTTATTCTTTCAGGAGAAAATCCGACCTTGAAATCTTCAGGGCACTTCAGTCCTGACCATCTCTCAAGTACCGGCAGGCAGTCTTCTTCGGTACATCCGGGATAGACCGTTGATTCATATACAACATAGTCGCCTTTTTTCAGGATCTTCCCCACTGTCTCCGAGGCCTTCAGCACCGGTGTCAGGTCAGGAAGGTTGTGCCTGTTGACGGGTGTGGGAACGGCAATGATATGAAAAGAAGCCTCCCTGAGATCTTCAGGATCTGATGTATATTTGATATCGGTTCCGTAAAACGCTTCCGCCTCGAGCTCATTGCTCGGGTCAATACCGTTTTTCATCAATTCCACCCTGTCAGGTTTTATATCGAAGCCGATGACTTTTATTTTACGGGCAAATTCGAGTGCAATAGGAAGGCCTACATATCCCAGGCCTATAAGTGACAGTTTTGCCTTTTTGTTAACGAGTTTATTATACATCTATCTTATTAATTAGTGGGTGATAATCTTCTTTCAGGGGTGACAGTACGGCATTTCGTATCTGGTAGACAGTCTCAATGCTCTGGCGTGCGTCACTGAGGCCATAGCCGTTGCCTTTCAGTATTTCCCTGTATGTTATGGTATGGAGGTCAGCGAATCCTTCAGAGAACTCTACCTCTTCACCGTCAACGGTAATACTGCGGAATGTCCTTTTCCCTTTTTCCTTTTCAGCAGCCGGCAGGTCATCATGATCTATGCTGAGGAACCAGCGCACCCTGGCATTTTCAAGCTCAAGGAAGCCAGAGGCTTTTTCCTGGTTAAGCAGATGAACCTTGTTTGAAACCACCCCCCCGAAGATCCATCCAAGCATGTCAAAGAAGTGAACTCCAATGTTTGTTGCAATGCCACCTGACTTGTTTATCTCTCCTTTCCATGATATCTGGTACCAGTTGCCGCGGCTTGTGATGTATGTCAGGTCAATATCATGCTTTCTGTCAGGGGGAGACTTTCTGATCTTCTCACGCAGGGCAACTATTACGGGGTGATATCTCAGCTGAAGGATGTTGAAAATCCTGTGGCCCGTTTCCTTTTCAATTTCCTGCAGTGCATCAATATTCCAGGGGTTCAGAACTACTGGTTTCTCACATATGGCCTCGGCTTGATGACGGAGTGCAAACCTGATATGGGAGTCATGAAGGTAATTGGGAGAACAGATGCTTACATAATCAAGCTGTGTGCCGGCTCTCTTGAGTTTATCAATGTGCCTGTCAAACCTCTCGAACTCCACAAAGAAGTCACTTTCAGGAAAGTAGCTGTCAAGTTTGCCCACGCAGTCAAACCTGTCAAGACTGGCCAGCAGGTTATTGCCGGTCTCTTTAATAGCTTTAAGGTGTCTGTCAGCGATATACCCTGCAACACCTATAAGGCCAAAATTTTTAGCATTATTATTCATCCGGAACTGATAATGAAGGGGTAAAAATACTAAATAATTCTTGTCACGCTGTTCTCTGAAAGCCGGTATTTCTGACCACTTTCAGGGCATATCGCTATACCTTCAATATCAAAGGATAGTTTGTGTCCGTATTCTGAGACCCAGCCCGTCTGGCGTCCGGGATTTCCTATGACAAGTGCAAAAGGCTTTACATCCCTGGTGATTACGGCACCGGCACCTATAAGAGAATATTCACCTATTTCATTCCCGCAGATGATTGTGGCATTGGCTCCTATAGAGGCGCCCCGCCTCACGGTGGTTGTTACATACAGGTCACGTCTTATGACCGCGCTGCGGGGATTGATGATATTTGTAAAGACCATTGAGGGGCCGAGGAAGACATCATCTTCACAGATCACCCCGGTATATATTGAGACATTATTCTGAACCTTGACATTGTCACCCAGGATCACACCGGGGGAGATGACCACATTCTGGCCGATATTGCATTTCTCACCTATAACAGAGTCTTTCATTATATGGCTGAAGTGCCATATCCTGGTTCCTGTGCCTATTGTGCAACCTTCATCAATGACAGCGGTGTCGTGGGCAAAAAAGTCCTTTTCCATTTTTCTTACTGTTTGAATTTATCCTGAAAGCAGCTGACAATATGCCTGAGCTGATCAGGTTCCATTTCGGAATGCATTGGCAGGGAGAGCACCTCGCTGCAAAGCATTGAGGTTACCGGAAAATCATCCTGCCGGTAGCCGAGATGTGTGTATGCCTTCTGTATGTGAAGGGGCACCGGATAATATATCATTGAGGGAATGCCTTCATTCTCCAGGTGGTCGCGCAGTGCATTTCTCTCTTCAGGATTAACCCTGAGAGTGTATTGGTGAAAAATGTGTGATGAGAAAGACGACCGCAGGGGAATTCTTACCGCCGCGATGTTACCAAGCTCACGGTCATAATAGGCAGCCACCTCACGACGGGCTTCGTTGAATTCATCAAGGTGACGCAGTTTGACCCTTAATATTGCAGCCTGAAGAGTGTCAAGGCGTGAGTTGACGCCTATGTTGTCATGATAATATCTGACCTTCATGCCATGGTTTGTGATGCTTCTTATCAGGGCTGCCAGGTCATCATTATCAGTCAGGAGCGCTCCGCCGTCACCGTAGCAGCCAAGGTTTTTCGAAGGGAAAAATGATGTGCATCCTATTATTCCCATAGTGCCGGCTTTTTTTGTGGTGCCGTCACTGAAAGTATATTCAGCCCCTGTTGCCTGGGCCACATCTTCAATGATATGAAGTCCGTGTCTGTCGGCAATCTTCATTATCTGCTCCATATCTGCACATTGACCAAAGAGATGTACCGGCACAATTGCCCTGGTACGTGGAGTGATGGCTTTTTCAATGGCCTCCGGACTGATATTGAAACTGTCACTTTCCGGTTCCACCAGGACCAGCTTCAGGCCCAGCAGTTCAACCACCTCAACAGTAGCGATAAATGTAAAATCAGTGGTTATCACTTCATCACCCGGCTTCAGGTTAAGGGCCATCATGGCTATCTGGAGAGCATCAGTACCGTTTGCACATGAAATGACATTGCGGACGCCGAGATACCGCTGCATCTCCTCCTCAAAAAGCCTTACATCAGGTCCCTTGATGAAGGCTGCGGAGTCAATCACCCCTGATATGGCATTGTCAATATCAGCCTTCAGCCTTGAATACTGCGACCTGAGGTCAACCATATCTATCTTTTTCATGGAATATGTCTTGTGTCAATGGCGAAGATAATACATTTTGAATAAACCTTTTTTACTGGTATAGATACTGTATTTTTTGTATGTTTGTATTTAATAAATGGTCAGAATGACGAGGGATATTAACGCCTATTTAAGAGAACTGCTTTTCGGTCATGATTGCGTCATTGTACCGGGGTTTGGAGCATTTATATGTAACTATTTTCCGGCACGCATAGACAGGGAGGAAGGTCTCTTTTATCCGCCTGCGAAGAGGATAACTTTCAATCGCCATCTGGTCACCAATGACGGGCTCCTGATAGGTCATATTTCAACACGTACCGGAGTAGGTTACGGCGAGGCCCGGGATCTCATTTCAGAATATACTGATTATCTTCGTAAAAGGACAACGGAGGGAGAAAAGGTCATCCTGGAGCACATAGGGTCATTTGCTAAAAACCGTGAAGGCACAATTATTTTTGAACCTGACAGCGAAGCCAATTATCTTCTCACCTCCTTCGGCCTTGAATCTTTTCACCGAAAGCCTGTCAAGGATATTGATATCAGAAGAAGGGTCCTTGATTATCACCAGGAGCCTTCAGTAAGACAACCTTCTGTGAGACACATGCTTACGCGTGCGGCAGTGATAGTCCCGTTGCTGGTGGCAATGGCTCTTGTTCCGTTCCACGGTAAGATATTCAAGGGTAAAGTAGAGGAGGCTGGCCTTAATCCGCTGGCCACCGCCGAGTTTGATTATAACAGGGAAAAGATTATCAGCGAGAGACCTCTGGTAAAAGTTGATTCAGGAGCCGGGAAAGTTGATGACACAACTGCAGAAGTTGAATCCGGGGCCAGGGAAGTTGTTGCCGCACCCCTGGAAACCGCCACCGGTGGAAAAAAGAGTGAACCGGCTTTTGTCCCGGCACAGCCTTTATATAAATACATGCTCATCACAGGCAGCTTTAAAACTGAAGCTAATGCTCTCACAATGGTAGAGACACTTCGCAGCAGAGGGTACAATCCTGAAGTGGCTGCCGGGCCTGACAGTTTTCTGAGAGTCAGCGCCGTGACCTTTGAGACTCTTGAAGAGGCTAAGACAGCACTGGCATCTCTTAATCCCGGATTTCCGGAGACATGGATATGTAAAAGCAGGTAACCTGAAGATAAGAAAAGAGATGACGGAAGACCTATCTTACAGGGCTTCCGTTTTTTATTTTCTCTTCAGGGATCATGAAAGTCATCTTTCCGGTGGCATCTTCAGCAAGCAGTATCATCCCTTTTGATTCTATTCCCTTAATTGTGCGCGGGGCCAGGTTTACAATTACTGATACGCGCCTGCCGGGCAGTTCTTCAGCGGTATAGTGCTCAGCTATTCCCGATACAATAGTTCGCACATCAATACCGGTGTCAACCTTCAGTTTCATCAATTTTGTGGTTTTAGGAACCTTTTCGGCCTCAATTACAGTTGCTGTACGGATATCCATTTTTGTGAAATCATCGAAACTGACATCTTCCTTCTGGGTCAGGGTCACTGCAGCAGTAGCATCATTTGCTTTTTTTGTGTCAAGCAGCTTCTTCACCTGTCTCTCTATCTCCTCGTCCTCTATCTTGCTGAACATCAATTCACCTGCCGAGATGATGTGCCCTGCCATTAGAAGATGTGTATTTCCGGCAGCCTCCCAGTTGAGGTCACTGATATTCAGCCATCCTCTAAGCTTGTCCATGGAGAAGGGGAGGAAGGGTTCAAGGAGAATGGCAAGGTTGGCGGTAATCTGCAGAGAGGTGTTCATGATGGTCTTTACGCGCTCAGGATCTGTCTTTATGACCTTCCAGGGCTCAGTATCAGCAAGGTATTTATTTCCCAGTCTTGCCAGGTTCATAGCCTCGGCCAGTGCCTGCCTGAAGCGGAATGCCTCAAGATTATTCTCCACTGCCGTTTTGAGTCCGGAAATGGCACTAAGGGTCTCCCTGTCATAATCATTAAGCTCTCCCGGTTGCGGCACCACGGAGTTATAGTACTTATCAGTAAGCACCAGGGTTCGGTTCACAAAGTTGCCGAGAATTGCAACAAGCTCATTATTGTTACGGGCCTGGAAATCCTTCCAGGTAAAATCGTTGTCTTTTGCCTCCGGTGCACTGGCGCAAAGGGCATAGCGCAGCGAGTCCTGCTTCCCCGGAAAATCAACGAGGTATTCATGGAGCCACACAGCCCAGTTCCTTGAAGTTGAGATTTTGTCATTTTCAAGATTCAGGAACTCATTTGCTGGAACATTGTCAGGAAGTATGTAGCTTCCCTCA
>JAQBHM010000325.1:0-6918 GCA_032127795.1 Bacteroidales bacterium
CGGATTTGATTTTGAGGAGATTGAAAAGGAGGATTGGACTGCTGTGGCTAAGTCTCTACCCGGAGTGAGGATATGCGGCCTGATGGGAATGGCTTCATTCACCGATGATAATGACAAAGTGAGATCAGAGTTCAGATCCCTGAACTCACTCTTTAAGTCTTTGCGCCAGCGTTGTTTTGCTGACAAAACTTATTTCACGGAATTATCAATGGGAATGTCTGGCGACTGGAAAACAGCAGTGGAGGAAGGCAGTACCATGATAAGGGTAGGAACATTGATTTTTGGAGAACGAATTAAGAAATAGAATGAACGCAATAGGAACAAGTTATCTTGGCCTTGAACTGAAGAGCCCGGTAATTGCAGGGAGTTCAAATTTTACATCATCAGTGGAATCTATAAAAGAGGCAGAGGCTGCAGGTGCTGGGGCTGTGGTTCTTAAATCACTGTTTGAGGAACAGATAGTTTCTCTTGCAGCATCACTCTCCTCCCGGGATGCCTACCCTGAGGCGGATGACTACCTCTCATATTATACCAGGACCAACAGCGTGGAAAGTTACCTCTCCCTGATTTCAGAAGCGAGGAAATCAGTAAGCATACCTGTAATTGCAAGTATTAACTGCTTTTCTGACAGCGGATGGACTGACTTTGCGGTGCAGGTAGAACAGGCCGGGGCACAGGCTCTTGAGGTGAACCTTTTCTTAATGCCTGTTGATATGGAACAGACAGGAGCAAAGGCAGAGGCAGCCTATTTCAGGATTATTGACAAACTAAAGGAGAAACTGACCATTCCAGTCAGCATTAAGATCGGTTTCAGATTTTCGAACCTTCTCAATGTGGCATGGCAGATGTACAACCACGGGGCAAACGGACTGGTGCTGTTCAACCGTTTCTATGAACCTGATTTTGATATCAATAACCTTAACATCATTCCTGCTCCGGTACTCTCAACTCCCGCTGAGAAACGTTATGTTTTACGCTGGATAGGCATGGTCAGTGCGCTGAACATTGAGATTGATATCTCGGCTTCAACAGGGGTCCATACCGGTGAAGATGCCATTAAATATCTTCTTGCAGGTGCATCAACAGTCCAGGTTTGTTCAGCACTTTATAAGAGAGGATTTACCGTGATTTCAGAGATAAACGATACTTTACGCAAATGGATGATTGACAAAGAGTTCGGCAGGATAAGTGATTTTCGGGGTATACTTAACTACAAGAATATTGCAAATCCTTCTCTCTTTGAACGGTCACAGTTCATGAAACACTACAGCTCTTATATTTAGGACCTGTCTACCTCTCCTTCAGTGCGGATATCAGTTCCCTGGTAAGTTGACTCCTGGCTTTGTCACGTGAAGAAGACTCCTCTTCAAGGCGACGGAGAATATGATCCCGGTCTTCCTCATTTATCAATGGTGAGCATATGTCAAGCACGGTAAAGCACTCAAGTGATGTTACATAGTCACCTTCCAGATAATATTCAGCCAGGGTAACGGCATGATCTGAGTAGTCGAGTCCGGACTGCCAGCATGACGAGGCAAGCATTGCCTTTGTGCCAGGTAATTTTACTGCTGCAATTGAATCAATCACCTCCTGGCAAACTGTTTTCTCCTTTATATCATTGAAGAAACCTGAGATAATCACTTTAAGTCCCTCATTATCAGTAGAATCGTAGAACAGGGCCAGCAACATCAATGCACCCTGAAATGGATCACTTTCGCGGAGGTGCCCAATCATCTCTTCAATCTCGTCATTTTCGCCGCCCTTTAGCACCTTATTTAGGTCAGCCAGTCTCTTGTCGGACCTGATCATAATAAATAGGTTTTCAACAAATTTATGGCATATTAATAACTTATCAGCCAAATTTGAATAATAAAAAAAAAGTGGTAATTTAGTCCGATGTTTGCCTGTGAACTTAAACTAAAATCATTATGAATATGAAAATCAGAATTCTGCCGCTGGTTATCGGAGTGTCAGTTTTGACGCTGTGCGCTACGGTAATCTCATGCAAGGGCAAAAAAAAGGGCGAAGAGGCGAAGGCGTCAACCGAGTTGGTAAGCGCTGATGCCCAGACCATAGAGCATTTAAAAAATGCTGAGAAGGTCTTCAATGCCCTGCCTACGCCACTTGAAATTGCGCAGCTGATAAAGACGGCCGGAGCCAAATTCGACGAGACCCTTCTTAATCCGGTTGACAATGAAAGTAACTATACTACAAGTATAAGTATGGCACTGAACCTTGGCGTATATACCTGCGACCTGAGTTTTGCAAGCATGTATGACCAGACTTCGCTGATAATAAATTATATGGGGGCAGCCGAGAACATGGCAAACGGTCTTGGTATCCTTGATGCCATTGATGAAACCACTCTTGAGAAGCTTGAACAGAATATAAATAACCGTGATGTGATAATGGAGATAGTCTCAGAGACTTTTCTGAACTCCCAGTCATATCTTGAAGATGATGAACAACATGCAGTTGCAGCCACTATTATTGCAGGCGGATTTATTGAGGGGTTGTACATCTCAACCAATATGGTCAATATGGACAAATTTAAAGGTAACAAACTTGTTGGGACCATTGCCGACCAGAAGATGTCTGTTGATGACCTTGTAAGGATGCTTGAAACATATACTGATAATGTGGCTATACAGGAACTGATAGGTCCGATACGTGAGCTTAAGACAGCATTCAGCGGTATTCAGAGATCGTCAGAGCCTCTGAAAACAGAGTACGATGAAAAGACCGGCGTAACTGAGATAACAGGTGCTGCAGTATCAGAGATCAAACCTGATACCTTCCTGGCAATAAAAGCCAAGGTTACGGAGATTAGAAATCAATATGTAAAATAGGGACCTATGAAAAAGCTAGTAAAGATTTTTCTGGCGCTGTTCATCCTTTCTGTTGCAGCTTCGGGGGAAGTGTCTGCACAGTGTAAGGGATTTGCCAAGTCGCTTTGCAAAAAAGAGCTGGGAGTTTACCTCCATGATGGTAACTACCACGCCGCTGTCCTGGTGGAAGGAGAGGAAGCTGAATTATACAAAACCTTTTATTCCGACATGGAATATCGTATTGCAATTTGCGGAGCGGATGGTCTGCCTCCTATTGAGTTTTCTGTCCTTGATGCAACTGGCAAGGTCCTATACAACAACAAGGAATCAGGATTTATTAAGACCTGGGATTTTAAACTTGAAGCCAGTCAGCAGCTGAAGATTGTAGTCAAGGTCACAACCTTTGGTACAAACAATGAAATACCAGCCAGCGGTTGCGTTGCCATAATGTTTGGATTTATGACAAAATAGGCTACATTATACCTAATTAAAAGGCGGGCCGACCCGCCTTTTTTTTTATAGCCCCGCCACACTCTTGCATCTGTCACATAAATGAAGGGTTTTCTGATCTATGTCTTCCACGTAGGTGCTTGACCTCATAACACATGTAGAATGATGACAATGAATCAGCCCAAAGGTGTGACCAAGTTCATGTATCACCTCCTTGCTGAATCGCTCATTCATTAATCCATCATCATTTTTCATGCCGTAGAGCTCGTTTCGCAACCTGTATAAAGATGCTATGGCGATATTGCCGTTAAGGATTGCCTGTCCGAAAATATATGTCAGAACCGGAATAAACAGGTCTATGCTGAATAGCCCTATGGTCTTGACAGGTTCATTGAGTGACGATATTGATATATGATTAAGCAGCAAATTGCCGTCATATTGCCTTCTTCCCGGACTATAGAATGGATTGAGATCTAAGTAATTCACTTCAACCAGCACCGGTTTGTGAAACTCGTTTGTAACATCCAGAGCTAACCTTCCAAGTAGTTCCTTTTCAAAATTCCCGAAGGAGGATAATATGATTTTACTCTCTTCCAATTAGAAACATCTGGTTTGTATCATTCCTCGGGTTTCAGACCATATTTTTTGATCTTGTTATAGAGGGTAACCCTGTCAACAACAAGAGCCTTTGCTGATCGTGAGACATTCCAGTTATATTTCTTCAGTATCTGCTGAATGTGTCTTTTTTCCAGTTCATCAAGACTTTCTATGGAGCTGATGATTGCCTCCTTGCCCATTGGCAGATCCTTCAGGCGTATCTCCTTACCGTTTCCGACAACTATTGCCCTCTCAATCATATTTTCAAGTTCACGGACGTTTCCCGGAAATTCGAATTTTTCAAGATGCCTGAGTGCTGCCGGCTCAATTGAAATAAGATCCCTGCTCATTGAGGTACAGTATTTCTTTATGAAATGATTCACAAGCAGTGGAATGTCTTCAATCCTTTCACGCAGAGGCGGAATAGTAATATTTACCACGTTCAGCCTGTAAAACAGGTCTTCACGGAAGGTGCCATTACTGACCATGCCCCTGAGATCCCTGTTTGTGGCACATATTACCCTGAAGTCAGATGATATCTCTTTGTTGCCTCCCACACGGACAAAGCTTTTAGTCTCAAGAACCCGGAGCAGCTCAACCTGCATCTTTGCTGAAATAGTTGCTATCTCATCAAGAAAGATAGTACCTCCATCGGCCATCTCAAATCTTCCCTTTCTGTTAAAGGTGGCTCCGGTGAATGCTCCTTTTTCATGGCCGAACAGCTCACTCTCAAGGAGACTTTCTGACAGGGCTCCGCAATGAACACTTATCAACGGAAAGAAACGCCTCGGGGAGTTTGAGTGTATTGCCCTGGCAATAAGCTCTTTCCCGGTACCGCTTTCTCCGGTTATGATTACCGAGGAGTTTGACGAGGCTACACTCTCAACTTGCTGAAGTACTTTTTCCATCACATCACTCTCCCCGATAAGATCTTCAACATCCTCAAGAGTGGAGACCTTTTGTTTCAGCCCCTCGTTTTCAGCTCTGAGGGATATTTGCATAGAGGCATTCCGGATCAGGTGTGACAGATCATCAGGGTCAAAGGGCTTTGTAACGTAATCAAAGGCACCGTCTTTCAGGGCCTGGACAGCAGTATCCACAGATGCGAAAGCCGTCATGATGATCACAATGGCGTCTTTGTTCAGTGCTTTGATCCGGCGGTGCATCTCCAGACCATCCATCCCCGGCATCTTAATGTCAGCAAGGATAATATCAAAATTTCTGGCTTCAATGAGCAATAACGCCTGCTTGGCATTTTCTGCACATTCGACCTGGTAGCCATCTTCAATAAACCAGTTATTTAATGAGTCTCTTACTGATTCCTCATCGTCAACAATTAATATGGAAATCTTTTCAGCCATTTCTGTGCTAATTATGATTTGCGTAAAGGAAAGATTATTGAGATAGTTGTCCCTTTTCCCACAACGGAATCAAGTTCGATCTTGCCATTGTGATTTTGCACAATCCCGTGTACTATGGGAAGACCGAGGCCAATGCCGCGTGCTTCGCGCTTGGTTGAGAAGAAGGGCTCAAATATATGTGGTACATCACCAGCGGAAATCCCTGTCCCGTTGTCCGATATCTCAAGCCTGACAGTATCCCTGTCAGGATTATAGGTTCTGATTATTATCTCTCCGTTTTCGGATATGGCCTCCGTGGAGTTGACCAGAATGGCAACACAGGCCTGCTTTATCTGGTTCGGACTGCAGAAGATAATATCTGATTTTGCAGTAAAATCTGTCAGGAAACTGATGTTGGATATCTTTAAATGATGAGTCATAAATTCATAAGTCCCGCTCAATATTTCATGCAGATGCTTCACTTCAAAATCATCCTGGTCTTTCCTGGAAAAATCAAGTAGCCCCTTGACAATATCACCACACCGCTTGGTCTCACTCTCAATCAGTTTGAGCTGTCTGAGCATTGATTCCTTCTTCTCCGGAGTAATGTCCGGATGGCTTAATTGTTTGTGTATGAGCTTAGTATAAACAAGAATGCCGGAAAGGGGATTGTTTATCTCGTGAGCCACAGAGGCAGAGAGTTTGCCCAGTGAGGCTATTCTTTCCACCTGTATCAGTTCATTCTGTGCTTCGGAAAGCTCCTCGGATTTCTTCTGGACTTTGTATTCAAGCTGCTTTGACCAGTTTTCAAGTTCAATTGTTGCCGAACTAATATTATCAAGCATATTATTGAAGGCCAGTGATACCTTCTTCATGTCATCAAGAAGGTCGGGCTTTATGTCAAGCCTGGTGCTTTTATCTCCGTTGGACACGGCCTCACTGGCATTTATCAGACTGTTAAGAGGATCTTTGATCCTCTTTCTCGTAAAATATATAAGCACGGAGGCAAGTAACACAGTGATAATCATTGCCAGCAGGAGGAACTCGGTAGAAGACTTCTGAACTGCTTTGTCAAGATCTCTTAGCGGCATTCTGATGATGAGCGATCCCAGAACCTCATCACTCTCTTTGTGTGAATGACATGAGGCAGTGTAACACGACTGCTCATTGAAAATTGGCCTTCTGATAAGCATATGTCTCTGCCCGGGTTTGTTCGGATTCATGCTGCAGTCACTTTCGGCGTCAATGATCCTGTAGGTTCTCTCACTCTTCTGGAATAAGGTTTCGAGGTTGGTATGACACGAGATGCAATCCGGATTACTGTGGTCCTCAACTTTTGTAGAAAAAGATGAATATACAAGGTTATCCCTCTCGTCATACATGTTAACATCATCAATCCCCGGCATAGTGTTTATTATGTCAAGCGTGCCATGCAGGGAGCTCTTGTCATTGGCAAGCATTGAATGATATAGAGAACTCTCAACGATATCTCCTATGTTGTTTCCGTTCTGACGCAGCACCGTGTTGAAATAATCAACATAAACAGTTCTGAATATAGCGTTAAACATAATGAAGAGACCTATTGCAGTCAAGGCTATTATGGAAACAACACGCCCGTAAATAGTTGACCGGAATCTGAAATACTTCTTTAAGTCTTTAATATTTAACCGCTTTCGAACTCTTTTGTTATCAGCTTTTGTCAT
>JAQBHM010000326.1:0-3782 GCA_032127795.1 Bacteroidales bacterium
AATTTGGCTTTGATTATCTGCGTGATAACATGGCAAATAACCCTGAAGATCTGGTACAGCGAAAGCACCATTATGCAATAGTTGATGAAGTTGACTCGGTACTGATTGATGATGCCCGTACTCCACTTATCATTTCAGGTCCTACCGCCAAGAATGATACCTCGCAGTTTGATGAATACAAACACAAAGTTGAGAAGCTTGTGGCTGAACAGAGAAAACTGGTCACTCAGCTTCTTGCAGATGCCAAGCGTCTGGTCAACGAGGGAAAAAGCGAAGAGGGGGGACTGCTGCTCCTCAGGGCCTATAAAGGCCTCCCGAGAAATAATGCACTCATCAAGTTCCTGAGTGAAGAAGGGGTAAGAACACTGCTTCAGAAGACTGAAAACTTCTACATGCAGAACAACTCCAAGGAGATGCCCAAAGTCACCGAATCACTTTTTTTCGTTATTGATGAGAAAGGCAATTCAATAGAGCTGTCTGAAAAAGGTCTTGATCTTATTTCAAGTTCGGTTGAAGATGCAAGCTTCTTTGTTCTCCCCGATGTTGGGAGCAAGATTGCAGACATAGAAAAAAGCGCTGCCGACGAAATGACAAAGCTGAAGGCCAAGGATGAGCTGCTTCAGGATTTCGCCATCAAATCTGAGAGGGTGCATACGATGACACAGCTGCTTAAAGCCTACACTCTCTTTGAGATTGATATTGAGTATGTTGTCATGGACAACAAGGTAAAGATAGTGGATGAGCAGACTGGTCGTATTCTCGAAGGACGCCGCTATTCTGACGGTCTTCACCAGGCTATTGAAGCGAAGGAAAATGTAAAGGTAGAAGCTGCCACGCAGACTTATGCTACAGTTACTCTTCAGAACTATTTCAGGATGTATCACAAGCTTGCCGGGATGACCGGAACAGCCGTCACCGAAGCAGGAGAGCTATGGAACATATATAAGCTTGATGTGGTTGTGATACCCACTAATGTCAGGATTATCAGGAATGATCATGAGGACCTGGTCTACAAGACCAAAAGAGAGAAGTATAATGCGGTGATAGATGAGATAGTTAACCTGAACAGGCAGGGCAGACCTATCCTGGTAGGTACTACTTCCGTTGAGATTTCCGAGTTGCTGAGCCGGATGCTCAAGATGAAGGGTCTGAAGCATAACGTTCTGAATGCCAAGCTGCACCAGCGTGAAGCTGATATCGTGCTTGAGGCCGGTAAGACCGGCACTATCACAATAGCCACCAATATGGCAGGTAGGGGAACTGATATAAAGCTTACTCCCGAAGTGCGCACTGCAGGAGGCCTTGCCATCATAGGCACAGAACGACATGAGTCACGGCGCGTTGACAGGCAGCTCAGAGGACGTGCGGGCCGTCAGGGTGATCCCGGTTCCTCACAATTCTTCGTCTCCCTGGAGGATGATCTCATGCGCCTCTTCGGTTCTGAACGCATATCCGGCATTATGGACCGTCTCGGGCTTAAGGACGGGGAGATGATACAGCACTCCATGATAACCAAATCCATAGAGAGAGCACAGAAAAAGGTGGAAGAGAATAACTTCGGCATCAGGAAAAGACTCCTGGAGTATGACGACGTTATGAACTCACAGCGGGAGGTGATATACAACAAGCGCCGACATGCTCTCCTGGGCGAAAGACTGACCGTAGATATCGCCAATATGATGTTTGACGTAACTGAAAATATTGTCGCCGGGAGTAAAGATACAGGTGACTTCGAGGAGTTTCAGTTTAGCCTTATACGCACCCTGTCAATAGATTCACCGGTGCCTCAGCAGCAGTTTCAGAAGACCGACACGGAGGATATCACTGAGGCTGTATTTGCAAAGGTAACAGAGTCATACCGCCGCAAATCTGACACGATATCCGCAACAGCCCTTCCAGTGCTTAAAGACGTGTATGAAAGAATGTCAGCCACGTATGAAAATGTAGTTGTCCCGATTACCGACGGTGCCCGGACATACAACGTGATCACCAACCTCAAAGCTGCAGTTGAATCAGAGGGCAGGGAACTGTCACGTGCATTTGAAAAGACATCGGTGCTTGCAACCATTGATGATGCATGGAGGGAACATCTTCGTGAGATGGATGATCTTAAACAGTCAGTACAAAATGCTACCTACGAGCAGAAAGACCCGCTGCTGATATATAAGTTCGAGTCATTCGAACTGTTCAAGACAATGATCAATAAGGTGAACTATGATGTTGTTTCACTTCTCATGAAGGGTAATATCCCGGTGACCGCACCTGATAATGTGAAGGAGGCTCAGCGCAGAAGACAGACAGACATGAGCCGTTTGAGGACACAAAAGAGTGATATTGACTCATTTGGCGGCGGCGGCGGCTCTCCTGACAAGAGACAGCAGCAGACTACTCCGGTCAGGGTTGATAAGAAAGTAGGGAGAAATGACCCGTGTCCCTGTGGCAGCGGCAAGAAGTACAAACATTGTCATGGACAGGGTGTCAGCGATGCACCGGGTGCCGTATAGTGATTTCAGCGCTGATGGCCGAGAGCCTCCATGGCTTTGACAATACGTGACTGCACAGACCTGTTTGCAGCAACCAGGGGAAGTCTGAGAGTATTCTGACACAGATTCATGCTGCTCATCATAGCTTTGACACCTGCAGGATTTCCGTCAGCAAAAAGAAGATCAATCATTTCCAGGAACCTGAATTGTATCTCCCTGGCACCCTTGAAATTATGTTTCAGCGCCTGGTTGACCATCTCTGACCACTCTGCAGGGTAGGCATTGGCGAGAACGGATATCAAACCACTACCGCCGGCTGCAATAACAGGCAGCACATCAATATCATTACCGCTGATAACAAGGAAATTTTCAGGCTTGTCCCTCAGTATCTTCATGATATTCTCAAAATTGCCCGATGACTCTTTAATACCGATTATATTTTCACAGTCGCGTGCCAGCTCCAGAACAGTCTCAGGCATCAGGTTGCTGCAGGTACGTGACGGTACATTATACAGGATCACGGGAATGGAACTGCTGGCGGCTATCTGCCTGAAATGGAGATAGAGACCCCGCTGGCTTGGTTTATTATAATAAGGAGAGACTGAAAGAATTGCATCAACACCCTCCAGATCAGCATGCCTGATGTAACTGACTATTTCTGTTGTATTGTTACCGCCTATTCCTGCAACTACAGGTACTCTCTGGCCTACGGCCTCAACCACATATGATGTAAGCGCTTGCTTCTCATCCCTGTTAAGGGTTACAGATTCTCCGGTAGTTCCCATAATAACCAGATAGTTCACGCCCCCGTTAATGAGATGATCAATAATACGCCCCATGGCAGAAAAATCTATGCTCAGGTCATTCTTAAACGGTGTCACCACTGCTACACCTGTTCCTTTGAATTTCTTCATAAAATCTGAATACTATTGATTGATCAGATGATTGATTTTATTATGCCCTGTTTTCCGGGTTATTGATCATTGACAGGTAATGCAGCAACTGTTCAAGAAAAACAGCTGTGTTGAACTGGCGGCCTGACTGTATCATCAGGTCATAGGGTTCATTCTCTGTATTTTCATACACATCAGGGCCGGCCTTTATCATTGACGGTGATAAAGTGGTAAGATAGGTAAGAGGGAAGATATGTAAAGGATTAATCCCAATCAGAAGATCGAATTTAGTTTCCATAAATTGCCTGCTGTCTTCAGATTTGGGAATATGCAACCAGTTCAGGTCACTCTTCCTCAGAAATCTCATATAGGCAAGTCCTGTTAACCGGTCAGGAACAATATTGTC
>JAQBHM010000327.1:0-2783 GCA_032127795.1 Bacteroidales bacterium
ACCGGCATTGCAGTATGGGATTTCAGCACTGCCAAGATAGCGCCCAGGAACCTGGCTGACCTGAATATCTATTCATCAGACGCCACCCTGAGTGATATCAAGGTAAACGGCACCTCTGTCACCGGATTTGTATCCGGCACATTGAGCTATAATGTCTCACTCACTGCCGGAACCACTGTCATACCTACAGTCACTGCAACCTCTACTGAAATAAATGCGACTGTAACCGTGATCCCGGCTACTTCCCTCACGGGAGATGCAGCAGCCCGAACCACAAAAATTGATGTCACTTCTCATGACAAGTCAGTGATAAAACATTATACAGTGGTCTTTTCTGTGGCAACAGGTGTTGATGAAACCCTTGCCGGCAAGATCAGGATCTATCCTGTTCCTGCCCGCGCTGACATTTATGCAGAGAATATCAGTGATGTGACTTTGATAGAGATCTTTGACATCACAGGCAATAAGCAGATCACAGAAGCTGTCAACGGTCAGGATCAGATCAGAATACCGGTAAGCCACCTGACACGTGGAGTCTACTTCATCAGGCTGAAGACAGACCATGGGACTATAATGAAAAGATTCATTAAAGAATAAATATTCACTCTCACCTTACTTTTGAGCGCCCGGCAACATTGCCGGGCGTTTTTGTAACTTCTTTCGACTTTCGACTTTTGACTTTTGACTAAATAAATGCAACCTTTGTCCTTCCCACTGATATAAATGATGAACAGGCCTCTGCTTTCCGTAATCACCCTTTTACTGATAATCAACATCAGCTCATGCCGCAAGGCTCCTGAACCGCCATCACCTGATGACACCTCCCTCTTTGCTGCCTGTGTCATACCAGGCACACCACAGAGCCTTGATATCATTACCTTCAATGTTGAGGGCTTTCCTAAGGATGGCTATAACAGCATTGCAGCAGTGGCTGCCCTGATAAAGACCATCGACCCCGATATTGTTGCACTTCAGGAGGTGACCTCCAAGGGAGACTTTGAAAGGTTTGTTAAACTTATGCCCGGATGGAGCGGGGCATTTTACCCCATTAATAATGACCTGTGGAACCTGGCATACATCTTCAAGAACGATGAGATAGAGGTCTATACCCAGTCAACCCGCCTGCTCTTTGATGATGACAGCTATGCTTTTCCACGCCCTCCGTTTGAGGTGAAAGTTAAGCATAAACCCTCCTCAACAGATCTCTTCCTGATAAATCTCCATCTGAAATGTTGTGGTGGCAGTGATAATGAAAACAGAAGACTCTCAGCCTCGGTGCAGCTTAAAGAATATCTTGATGCTTCAAGGTCAGGCGATGCGGTAGTCATACTGGGCGATTTCAATGACGAGATAGGCAGCACTGCCGAAAGTGAAAATCCGTTCCTGAATTTTATTAATGACCCATCTGACTATTCCTTTGCTGATATGGCCATTGCTAAAGGATCTGCCCTGTGGTGGTCCTATCCCTCCTATCCCAGCCATATTGACCACATACTTGTCACCAATGAGCTCAGCGGAAGCATTGACACTACGGTGGTCATTAAGGCCAGCCCCTGTTACCCTCAATACAATGCCGTCATCTCTGACCACAGGCCTGTGGGAATAAAGATCACCCCCTGACCTGCTGCCATCCCCGATAATTTATTGTACGTTCCTCATAATGAACACATAGACAGGAAAGTGGTCGCTGAATCCTCCCTGCCATACGGTACCTACAAATGATCTTAACGGATAACCCTTGTACTGGCCATCTTTTTGCAGAAGAAATGAGCTGTTGAAGACACGGGCAAGGCGGAATTTATAGGTCGAATAGTCGTCACCGGTTAGTGACGGCGTAATGATTATCTGGTCAAAAAGGTTAACCCCGTCACGGTAATAGAGTGACCCTATACCCCTTTTGAAGAGCGGGAACATGGTGTTAAACATCTCTCCCTCCTTCAATTTCTGAGCATCTGGTGCAGCACGGAGGTACTTGCGCAGGCTTTCATCCGTAGGATCATCATTAAGGTCTCCCATGACAAATATCTTGGCGCCGGGATCAATCGCCTGGAGGCTGTCTACGAGATGTCTTGAGAGGGTGGCAGCAGCATTGCGGCGCGGACGTGTGGTGAGTTCACCGCCGCTTCTCGAGGGCCAGTGACACACGATAAAATGCATCAGCTCGCCGTCAAAAATGCCTGAGACCACAAGCTGATCACGGGTATAAACCCTCTCACCCTGCTCATCCTTAATATCAAGGAGAGGACTGGCTGATGAGGTCACACTGAAAAAACGCGGCCGGTACATCAGGCCTACATCCACACCCCTTAGATCGGGCGAATCATAATGCACCACCTGGTAATTTGACTCTTTCAGCAGCGGATGTGCTGCCAGATCCTCAAGAACAGAACGGTTCTCTATCTCTGACACTCCCAGAACGGCAGGGCCGCCGCTCCACCCTTCATCCTCACCTATGCGCGAGATGGCCAGTGCCATGTTGTCAATCTTCTCCAGGTATCTCCTGCCCGTCCATTTATTCGGGCCTTCAGGAGTAAACTCCTCATCCATGACACCTGGCGTATCAATCGTATCAAATAGATTCTCAAGGTTATAAAAAGCAATTACCCCGGCCCTGACCTGCTGCTGGGCACTTAATACCGGGGTCACTGCCAAAAACACTGCAATAATTACGATCCTGTACATCAAATAATGATTTTATAACGTAAAGGTAGCACTTTTGTCCTTCGACTTTCAACTTTCAACTTTCGACTTTCAACTTTCGACTTTCGCCTTTTGACTTTCGA
>JAQBHM010000328.1:0-8271 GCA_032127795.1 Bacteroidales bacterium
TATTCAGCACCAGCCGTTCTGACCGCAACAGAGCCCGTTCATTTCCTTCAGCGGTAAAAGCTGTCATCCCGTATTCTGCATGGTCACCGTCATGCATCATGACATTCACTTTCAGCAACGGATCTGTCTGATGAAAAACCTCACAGGCAGCGGTGATGCCGGCAATTATCCCGGTATCTTTTATAATGAGTTTAACACTGCCTTCCGCATCTGCCGCGATAGAGGCAAGTGAACTGTGGTCACCTGATCCGGTATCTTCTTCAAGGGCGAGGCGGACAAAGGCCTTAAGCTCGTTATCACTCATTGTCAGCTTCAATCCGTATCTGGTGAATCAGTGGAGTGCCGTCAACTTTTTTCAGCAGGAAATAGACCCTGAAACTGCCTTTATCTGTCACCAGGTTCGCAATGGCATACTGGGCATCATTCTTTGCTCCCTGATGCCTTATTGTAAACTCACGCGTGCGGTACCTGCTGAAGAAATCCTTAAGAATGCTTTCTGCAACAGACTTGCTGTAGAAATCCTCTTTATCCAGCAACAGGATCTCAACGGTACTGTTCAGGTAGGCTGAAAGACCAACAGCATTACCTGACCTGAAGGCAATGGATATTCCGGCAGGCACCTTCTGATCATCCTGCGCAACCGCTGTCAGTGACAGCGGGAACAACAACAATACCCAAATAAATGACTTCTTCATTACTATCTTTTTAATGCAAAACAAATCAGGACAAGACAAATGTAAATATTATTGATCAAAAACCGAACCACTTTTAAATTAAGGATTCGCTTCCTGACTTATAATGCCTTAATTGTTATATTTGCTTTGCTTAAACCGAAGTGGCTTAAAAATGAAGTTGGTGCTTCTTATGATCGGCAAAACCGACGAACCGTGGCTCAGGGAGGGCATCTCAGGTTATGAAAAAAGGATTGCCAGGTATACGAGATATGAGAGCATCGTCATCCCTGATATAAAAAAGGCAGGAACCATGCCTGCTGCAATAATCAGGGAGAAGGAAGGGGAGAAGATCCTCGGGGCACTGAAGCCTGATGATTATGTCATCCTACTCGATGAACATGGCAGGAGTTACACAACACTTGAAATGTCTTCCTTCCTCAATTCGGTGATGATTACATCAAAAAAGAGGGTGGTTTTTGTCATTGGCGGAGCATGGGGCTTTCATGAGAGTGTCAGCCGAAGGGCAGATCACACCCTGTCGCTTTCAAAGCTTACCTTTTCTCATCAGCTGGTACGGTTATTGTTCGCTGAACAGCTTTACAGGGTTCTCTCTGTCTCTGCAGGTGACCCTTATCATCATGAATGAATATTAAAATGGGAAGCCTAAAACAGATAATCCTTATTATCATTCTCCTGGCTGCTGCCGTGGCCCTGGCAGTGACTGCTGATCACCTGTATTTCAGTGATCTCGAGTGGAAATACCGGACCTCACGCCTGAACAGTGAGCTGATTGACAGGGAGATAAAGGCTGAGGCCATGCTTCTGGAAATGGAAGCAGGTCTTGAGGCCGGGGAGAATCTTCAGTTTCTGAATCACCGAAATGTCGGTATAAACTCTTCCGGGAATGATATATTACTTCTAATCTATACTGACAACCTGATATCATACTGGTCAGACAACGGGGTGAGCTTCCCTGAAAGGTATGAAAGCAACTTCGAAACCCATGACCCTGTGTTCATCAGCAATGGTTGGTTCATTCCCATTCACCGAAATTACCTCAGTCATGACCTGGTTGCCCTTATATCTGTATACAAGGAGTTTCCTATAAAGAACTATTTGCTGCAGTCTGGCTTCCCTGATGCATATAAACTTCCTGAAGGTGCAGTTATCACTTTCGACAGGGATCAATCTCCTTTTGTAATCAATGGTATTGAAGGCGAATTTCATTTTGGACTGTTATTTCCTGAGACCAAACCCAACACTATCTTCATTATTATACCTATATTCTTCTGGCTGACGGTACTCCTGCTATGGATTCTTCTTGTCAGGGAACTGGCAAAAAGGCTGACAGCCGGTAAAAATCCATGGCAGGTGCTGATTGCTGTTGCAATAGTTCTCATACTTCCGTATGTCACCGTACTCATTACCGGTATGCCCGGTTCCGTAGGATCAACAGAGCTTTTTTCTCCCCTTATTTATTCGGCGGGATCACTTCTGCCTACCCCCGGGCACATACTTATCCTGAGTGTACTCCTGGTCTCCGCAATCAGCATTATTTTTAAAAACTCTCCGGTGAAGGCCAGGGAAGTCAACTGTAAGGCTTCGCAATTAGCCGTACCGGTGCTTCTGGTGTTTCTGGCCTTCTCCTCCTTTATTGCGGTGGAGGCATTATTCAGGGACATTATTTCCAATTCAGCTATAAATTTTGAAGCATATAAGATCCTGGATATTAGTTTTCTGAGCCTGGCAGGTTTTGTTACTGTAATAACTCTTCTTGCAGTGCCGGTCATCTTATTTATAAGAGCCTTCAGACTGATACACCCATTGTCTTTGAAAAAGAATTTTGCTGTTCTGCTGGCAGGATTCCTTGTTATGCCGGTTGCTTTTCTCTCAGGCATGAATTGCTGTCTGTCCGGACTCTTTTATATTATTGCTATAGCCCTTTTAATGCTTCTATGGACCCGTATTCCATTCCCACAATTAAGTCTTGTGGTTTTATTCGCAGCCATCACTGGTATTTTCACGGCGGCTGTCATCATAAAATATTCTGATCTCAGGCAAAATGAAAACCTGAAAGTGATGGCCGTCACCCTGGCAAGTGACAATGACCCTGTGGCAGAGTCACTGCTGATAGACCTCTGGCCTGTGATCGAAAATGACAGCCTGCTTGCAGAAATGATGGATAAAAGACAGTTCTCTCCTGCAGATATCAACACAGTATACCGGTATCTGCAGGGTGAGTACTTTATAGGATACTGGGAAAACTATGATCTGAGTATGGTTATCTGCCGTGATGACTCCCCGCTGCATATTCCTTCTCAGGATTCATATGCCAGCAACTGTTTTGTTTATTTCGGTGATAGAATAAAGAATGAGGGTGATTCCATTACCGGAACCGGATTCTGGTTTATGCACAATCAGGCAGGCCGCGCATATTATTTTTCAAGGCTCCTGTATACTTACTCTCCATTCTTCACAAACGGGCTCTTCATTGAACTAGTAAGCCATATAGAGACATACCAGGCCGGGTACCCTGAGCTTTTGCTGGATGAAACAAATCAGCGCTATCCAAGGATCAAGGATATTTCTTTTGCCAAATATGCTGACACTAACCTGGTGGTTAGATCAGGTGATTTCCCATATGACAACATCATGCTTCCTGTTCTTTTCAACGGGCAGGAATATCTTTTTACCACGAAAGGAGGGTATAAGCATCTTTATTACGATACTGACGGAATGACACTCGTTGTTACAGTGGAAGAGGTATCATTCCTTGACATGATAATCACCTTTGCATACCTCTTTATAACCATACTCATACTGTCTCTGATACTTTTGCTGTTCATTACCGGGCAAAAAATTGATATTCTTAAATTTGACTCTTTCAGAAGAAAGCTTCAGTTAGCTTTTGCAGCCGTGCTCATAATAGTATTTGGCGTTATGATAATTGGAGCTCTTATGCTGAGCATAGCACAGTTTAAAGGCAATCACACCCGGATACTAAGAGAGAAGATCACTTCGGTTTACATAGAGATGGAACATAAACTCTCAGCTGAAACTGAGCTGAGGCGTGATTGGTCCCAGCCTGGTTACTACTCACTTGATGAGCTCCTGGTCAAATTCTCAAATGTCTTCATGACAGACATCAATCTCTACACACCCTCCGGAACACTTCTGGCGACCTCACGGCCGGAGGTCTTTTCAGAAAAACTGCTGGGCAATAAGATTGACCCGACAGCCTACAGCGCACTTACCGTGGAAGGCAAAACCGAATTTTTAGGCGAGGAAAGCATCGGGGGAATGGAATATCTGTCAGCTTATATGCCATTCTATAATATTGACAACAAGCTGCTTGCTTATATCAATCTCCCCTATTTCAGAATGCAGAACATTCTTACGGGTGAAATTTCAAACCTGTTTGTCACCCTGATTAACTTTACACTGTTACTGCTTATGCTTATGATGTGGCTTGCCGTCTTCCTCAGTGACCGGATCACATCACCTCTTACCCTTGTCCAGAGTGCCATGGCGTCAGTTGAATACGGGAAGAAGAATGAACATATTCTTTACAGAAGCAATGACGAAGTAGGAGAGCTCGTGAAACAATACAACAGGATGATTGACGAGCTAGGTGAGAGTGCCGGCAAGCTTGCCCGCAGTGAGAGAGAGCTGGCATGGCGAGAGATGGCAAGACAGGTAGCCCATGAGATCAAGAATCCTCTCACTCCCATGAAACTGAATATCCAGCAGCTTCTTAAATGGTGGAGAGATAAGGCGCCCGATTTCAACAACAGGCTTGAGACATTCGCCGGAAACCAGATTGAGTATATCGATAACCTCTCATCCATTGCAACTGCATTTTCTTATTTTGCACGGCTGCCTGGCGCAGAGCCTGCAGAGGTTGACGTGGTTGCTCAGCTGAGGACTTCCCTGGAACTGTTCGGACATGCTGACGAGGCAACCATCACCCTTGACAGCGGCAATATCAGCAAGGCTGTAATAATGGCTGACAAGGAACATCTTAACGGCATTTTCTCCAACCTCCTGAAGAATGCAATTCAGGCAATACCTGCTGGAGCAGCCGGGGTAATACAGATAACACTCTCTGCCTCAACCGATAAAGTTCTTATTGTCTTCCGTGATAATGGGATTGGCATTCCCAATGAACTTAAAGCCAAGATGTTTACACCTAATTTTACTACCAAATCTTCAGGTATGGGACTCGGTCTCTCAATTGTCAAACGATATGTTGAAACTGCAGGAGGAACAATAACCTATGAGTCAGTACCAGGCGAAGGCACGGCATTCTTTGTAGAATTGCCTCTGCTGTACACTGTTGAACGTCTTGGCATGAATGATAACTAAAACTTCTCATTGAAATATCAGATTTAATTACATATATTAGCAAACTATATAGGTATCTGATGTTCCCACATTTGTCTGATATATTTAAGGCTAAGATCTGTACTCTTCTTGCATTGATCCTTTTACTGGGAGGTTTGGATATTTATGGTCAGACCTCCCTTGTTACAGGTCAGATAAACAAGTACGCCAAAGTCCTGACTGTAGGGAGTGATTTTGTTACCGTTCAGAATGCCTCAGATTTCACAGCAGGAGACACAGTAATGGTCATGCAGATGTCCGGCGCTGAGATAAATGCATCAGCAACACTGCCGGGAAATCTTCAGAATATAGTGGGCAGTCCGGGCTCCTTTGAAATTCTGATCGTCCAGTCAGTAGTAGGGAATCAGATATCCTTCACGCGGACAATACTCTTTTCATATAATCCTGTAGGGAAGGTTCAGATAATCAGGCTCGGTATCTACCTTGACGCTGTGGTTAACAGTGAGCTTAGCTGTGCGGTATGGGACTCAACAACGTCAACCGGCGGGGTGCTTGCCTTCATGACCAACAAATTAACCCTTAATGCCAACATAAATGTCACAGGCAGAGGCTTTAAGGGTGGTCCGGTTGCTCTGGGCTCCGGATTATGCCAGGAGACAAATATCCTGTTGAGGAGTTTTTTTTATGACATATCATCCACTGCTTCTGGATTTAAAGGTGAGGGAGTAGGTTTCAGGAATGAGACAGGAATATCCATATATCCGTCACTGGCCAGGGGTAAGGGTGTCACCCTGACAGGCGGAGGTGGCGGAAACGGTCATTTATCGGGTGGCGGCGGCGGATCAAACTATGGTATCGGCAGTCCGGGAGACATAGAGGTCTCGGGTTGTTCATTTTCATATAACGGAGGTCTTGGCGGATATTCTATCGGTGAAACGATATTGGACGGCGGGGTATTTCTGGGTGGCGGCGGCGGAGCTTCAGTCTATTCTGCCACTCCCAATACAGCTGCCGGAGGTCGTGGTGGCGGTATAGTGGTAATATTTGCAGGATCGGTACAGGGCAACGGGCAAATCATTTCGGCGAACGGAGAGGAGCCGAATGCAAATACTATGACAACAGCAGGAGCAGCAGGCGGCGGCGGCGGCGGATCAATAATACTCAGTGCCGGCCTTATCCTCTCTGATTTTAGTATAACTGCGGCAGGAGGTAAGGGAGGTAATACTGTGAATTCCCTCGGAGCTGGCGGCGGCGGTGGCGGCGGACTCCTCTGGACACAGTCAGTATTCCCCGGGACAGAATCAGTGGCAGGAGGTTCCAGTGGTCTTAACAACGGTACTAACGCCAATAAGAACGGATCTCCCGGCCTCGTGAAAGTTAACCCCGCCCTGCCTCTCAACGGGTTTATATTCAATGAGATATTCTCTAATGTCACTTACTCTGCCGTCGACTCCATTTGTGAAGGGGAGATTCCACCTTCAATCCTGGGAGCCTTACCGGCAGGGGGAGACGGAAATTATACCTACCAGTGGTACAAGAGTTATAATAAAACAGTCTGGATACCAATTCCCGGAGCAACAGGAATCAATCTCAATCCGTCATCACCGGAGGTCAATACTTTATGGTTCCGGAGAGTTGTCTCTGACGGCGGGGGAATAGTAGACAATGGAAGATCTGTACAGATAATAGTACACCCGCTTATAACAGGGAATCTTGTAGGCAATGATACAACAATATGTTACGGGCAGAATCCTAAAATTCTCTATCCCCTGAACTCCGGTCCGGGCGGCGGTACTGGTATTTATTTATATACATGGGAGAGGAGCGATAATAATACAGTATGGGCTTCAGCTTCGGGAAGCGCCGCATCTGCCTCCTATGATCCTCCAGCACTTACACAGTCACAGTATTATCATCGGATTATAAATTCCGGGGCCTGTACCGATATCAGCCCTTCAGTCAGTGTCACCGTGCTGCCTTCCATCAATGGCAATGCTGTCGGTACAGATCAGACCATCTGCCAGGGTGCTTTGTTCAGCAATCTGATCCCTACTGCCACCCTTACCGGTGGTACCTCTTCATATACTTATCTCTGGAAGGCCAGCGCTGACAACATAAACTGGTCTCCGGCCGCAGGTGTTAACAGCGGAAGCATTTATGACCCCCAGAATGATTCACCCGGTACATATTATTATAAACGGATAGTTAACAGCGGGCTGAACAATACCTGTCAGGACACTTCCGCCTCATTGCATCTTGTGAGTCATCCGGCCATAGCCGGGAATACAGTCACTGCTGACCAGACCATTTGTGAAGGATCAGCACCTGTTGCCCTGAACGGATCAGTACCAACGGGCGGAGCAGGTGCCGGAACATACACCTACCAGTGGGCAAACAGTACTGACGGGTCCCTCTTCAATAATATGCCGGGGATAACTTCTGAGGACTTTCCGGGTGTGCCTCTTACCGTCACCACCTGGTACCGGCGTCTTGTCACTTCATCAGTCTGCAATAACATCAGCAGTGCAATTAGGATCACTGTTGACCCTGCAATAACAAGCTATCAGATAGGGCTTTCTGCATCGGCTCATGATACAATTGGTACAGGCCAGACTCCCGGATTGCTTCAGGGAATCCCTGCCGGAGGGTTGCCTGTCAAAACATATAATTGGGAGTCTTCCACTGATAATATTAACTTCACTAACCTGACTGTCAGCACGCAGACATATCAGCCGCCGGCACTGACGGCAACTACCTGGTACAGGCGATCTGTCATGTCGGGAGCATGTACCGTAAATTCCACGTTTAAGATAACTGTCCTTCCGGCTATCGGCAATAATACAGTTGCCACTGACCAGAGGGTATGCAATACCGTGGCACCTGCCAGGCTGTCCGGGACAGCCCCCACAGGAGGAGACGGGACTTTCAGATATCTATGGGAGAAGAATGTAACTGCGGCCCCGGGCTGGGTGACTGCTGATGGCATCAGCAACCAGGTAAACTACCAGCCCCCCGTTCTCTCAGGCACAACACAATTCAGACGCAATGTGTTCTCAGGGGAAGTAAACTGCTGTACCTCCGTTTCTCCCATTGCTACTGTAACAATAGACATAATGCCGCTTAATGTGACGGCAGGACCTGACCGCACCCTTTATCCCTTCCAGTTTGCGACCAGCCTCGAAGGTGGCTTTGACGGTGCAGGAACCGGCACCTGGAGCCTTGTTTCCAGCCCTGACGGCGATCCTGACTTCAC
>JAQBHM010000329.1:0-2845 GCA_032127795.1 Bacteroidales bacterium
CGGGGAAAGAATGAAAGCCCTCTCTGATTTTGTTGCCAGGTATAAAAAAGCGTCGGCAATTCCGGTACCTGAAACAGGCACTGTTGATATTCATGATCTCATAAGGCAGGTACTGTATCTTTTGAAAGATGATATTGAAAGCTTCAGGATTAAGGTGAATGTAAATATCCATAAGGAGGATCTGACAATTGACGGGGACAAAAATATGATTGAGCAGGTTTTGATCAACCTTGTCAAAAATTCAATAGAGGCAATTGAGAAATCTGAAAAGAAGGAGATAAATATTGAGGGCTATATCAGGCAAAATAAAACTGTAATCACTATTACTGACAGTGGCGAAGGAATCACAAAAGAAAACATGGAAAGGGTTTTTATTCCATTCTTCACAACCCGCAAGAATGGTTCCGGAATCGGGTTAAGCCTTTCACGTCAGATAATAAGGATGCATGGAGGCACTCTTGACATATCGTCGGAGCCTGGTGCTGGGACAAAAGCTGAGATAGCACTGTAAATAAATCCGGGCAATGGTCCTGGTTATCTTATAAGCCGTAATTCTTCATCTTATTGTACAATGTCTGACGGGTAATACCAAGCTTTCCTGAAACCATGCTGATATTATTGCCGTATCTTTTCAGACTGTCTGTAATCATCTTTTTTTCCATCTCTTCAATTGTCATTTCCTCATGAGAAGATCGTGCCGGTGAGGCAGTGAAGACAAAATCTGACGGTTTGAGGATAGGGTTTTCACTCATAATGACCGCCTTTTCAATAGAATGCTGAAGCTCCCGTACATTGCCCGGCCAATCGTGATTGGCAAGCTTCTCCAGTGCATGGGTGCTGATCTTCATCGGACCCTTATCGTATCTCTCAGAATGGACCCTGAGAAAATAATTTGCAAGTATGGGTATATCATCTACCCTGTCACGCAAAGGAGGTACTTCTATCAATATCGTGTTGATCCTGTAAAGAAGATCTTCCCGGAATTTTCCTTCACTGACCATCTCCATGAGGTCACAGTTGGTGGCGCATACAAGCCTTATGTCAACAGGAATCTGTCTGTTTGAGCCCACCCTTACAATATTTCTGTTCTGGAGAACGCTAAGCAGCTTCGCCTGTGAAGGAAGAGAAAGGTTACCGATTTCGTCAAGGAAAAGAGTTCCCTTCTGAGCCAGTTCAATCTTACCTTTTCGATCTTCCCTGGCATCAGTGAATGCTCCTTTTACATGCCCGAACAGCTCACTTTCAAAAAGCGTCTCCGTAATTGAACCCATATCAACACTCACCATCAGTTCTCCTGACCGCCTTGACAGACTGTGGATCTCCCTGGCCACAAGTTCCTTCCCCGTACCGTTCTCTCCAGTGATCAGTACATTGGCATCTGTACCGGCAACCTTCCCGACAATGTTCATAACGTTAATCATCGTGGGAGAAGCTCCCAGTACTATCTTCTCTCCTCCTTTATTAATCTCCTTTTTCAATAACAGGTTATCATTCTTCAGGCTGGATGCTTCAATCCTCGATAACCTGAGCTGCCATGCCACATTTATTGTTGCAATAAGCTTGGAATTGTCCCAGGGCTTAATAATAAAATCCACCGCTCCTTCCCTGATTGCTCTTACTGCAAGCTCAACATCTCCAAAGGCTGTTACTATGACTACACTGATGTTCCTGTCATAAGTGAATATCTCATTCATCCAGAACAGACCTTCATTGCCGTTATGTAACCCTGACTTGAAATTCATATCAAGCATCACAATGTCAACGTCATTTTTTCTCAGTATCTCGTTTATCCTGTTGGGATCCGTCAGGGCAATCACTTTTTCAACTTCCCGTTTCATGAAAAGCTCAAGTGCATCCAGCAAGCCCTTGTTGTCATCAACTATAAGGAGTGTACCTCTAATCATTCTGAACCTTTATCAAAAGACGGTAAAATAAATAAAATGTGTCAAATAAATAGACATTTTTTAAAAAATTCCCGGTTAGGGCCACAGGGTTGCCCCTGAATGTAATATGAGGAAGCCCTGAGATCAAAAAGAAACCCCTGTTATTGGACAATAACAGGGGCTGAGACAAAAATGGACTCAGTTGGAATTATTCTTATTCATTCCTCAGAGTATCAGCCGGATTGGCAGTAGCGGCCCTATAGGATTGGTATCCTATTGTTGCCATAGCTATGAGATAGCTTACCAGTCCGGTAACAACAAAGATAAGAAATGTAATATTAGTATGAAAAGCAAAATTTTCAAGCCATCTGCTCATTATAAAATAGGAAACCGGACATGCAATAAGCAATGATATGATTATCAGCCTGGTAAAATCGGCAGATAATAGCCATATAATCTGGAATATACCTGACCCATTAACCTTTCTCAATCCAATTTCTTTTTTTCTGTTTGCTGAAGCGAACAACGCCAGACCAAATAAACCAAGACAGCTGACAAAAAATGCCAGGCCGGTAAAAATCCCAAGTATCTTCCCTAATCTTACTTCGCTTCCATATTGAAGATTAAGATTATCGGAGATAAAATAATAGTTAAATGGCTGATCGGGAGCAAACTCACTCCACTTTGATTTTATAAAGTCTATCAGAGCAGTGATATCTGTCTCACGTCGGATGCGACATGTGGTTTTTGAGGTGCTTTCATCGAGGTAGATAGCCAACCCGCCAATAGGTTCGTGAAGAGATGCAAAATTAAAATCTGCAACCACACCAATAATTGTGTGTAAAGTCATCGAGGGTTTGTTTGGCTGTGCTTCTATATCCATCCCATAACCAATTTTTTTACCTATAGGATCTTCCCATCCAAGAAGTTTAGCTCCTGCTTCATTAATAATAATTGCAGAT
>JAQBHM010000330.1:0-7506 GCA_032127795.1 Bacteroidales bacterium
AACAATCCTCTGACGGTCGTAAAAAAGCTGGGCTTCGGAGATAATATATTTAGATTCACCGTAATAAATAATGTATGTGAAGCTAGTCCTCAGGAGGTCACCCTCACAGTCCCGGAAGTGAAAATTCCTGAAGCAATAAGCCCCAATGAAGACGGGTTAAATGATTATTTTAATGTTGAAGGGCTTGAGTACACATATAATGAGCTTGTTGTAATTAACACCGGGGGCGCTGTCGTATACAGTACCAAAGACTACCGGAGCAATGATCCGGAGAATGGCTGGAGAGGACTTGACAACTACGGTGATCCGCTTCCTGAGGGAACTTATTATTTCCTGCTTACAATCAACGGAGCACAGAATATGAGTGTTCCTGCTTATGTAGCTCATATCAGCGGATTTATAATTATAAGAAGGTAGGATGAAGCGCATTTTCTGCATTATAGTAATATCCGTTCTTCTGTGCAATGCAGGTATCAATGCCCAGCAGACGCCCATTACAAGCCAGTATCTTACCAACGGGCTTATTATCAACCCGGCCTATGCCGGTACCCGCGGCGCTCTCAGCGCCAATCTTTCATACAGAAAACAGTGGGCACGCATACAGGGAGCACCGCAATTCCAGAATATATCCCTTCACAGTCCCATCAACAGGAAGGAGAAGGTTTCTCTGGGTCTCCTTGCTGAGTACAATACATTCGGGGTTACCAAAGACGTAGGTATTTACGGTTTCTATGCTTACAGCGTTCCATTGGGCCGCGGAAAACTCTCAATGGGACTCAAGGGAGGTGTGGACCTTTCAACCACAAACTACAATGAACTTGAGATCATTGATCCTAATGATCCTCTTTTTATGGGCTCCACCTCTTACACCCTGCCCAACTTCGGCGCCGGATTTTATTACTATACAGACAAAATCTTCCTGGGGCTCTCAGTACCTCACGTTATGAGTTACAAAAGGGATGAGGCTGATCAGTTCAGTGCTCATCCTGACTTCGACCTGCTGAAGACATATTTTTCAGCCGGAGCACTCTTAACCTTCTCAGAGAAGTTTAAGGCCAAACCTTCGGTGCTTGTCAGATATTCACCTTCTGAGCCTCTTGAAATAGACCTTAACACAAACTTTATCATTGCGGATATCTTCTGGATAGGGGGCTCTTACCGGGTTGCCGAAAAAGCTGCTGTGGCACTCCTCGATCTGCAGGTCACGCCGCAGCTTAAGATAGGCTATTCATATGATTATCAGGCAGGTCACCTTAATAAATATACCTCCGGCACTCATGAGGTGTCACTCAGGTATGAGTTTGAATTCTCGGTAAGCGCGGCGTCGCCAAGATATTTCTGACGTATGAAGAGACAATTGATATATATAATCACCCTTCTTCTTGCAGCTGCATGGACTTCCGACATTTACGGTCAGGCAAAGGGATCATATGAAGTCACTCTTGTGTCTGCCATCTCTAACACTTCTGACGATATTGCTCCCGTAATAGTTGAAGACGGCATTCTTTTCTGCTCGAACAGAAAGGAAAATCCGTTCCTGACACGCAAGAACTTTGAAGGCGTAAGGCTTTATGATCTTTATTTTGCTCCCTTTAATAACGAAGGAGAGCCGGGCAGAGCACATAAGTTCACCACAGGACTTGGCAAGAAAACCAATATTGGACCTGCCTACCTGAGCCCTGATGGCAATACCCTCTGGTTTACGCGTAACTATGTTGAAGGAGGAAAGCTGAAAAGGAATCAGACAAACAACCTGGGGATATTTACCGCACGGAGGCAGGGATCAGGCTGGACAGATATTACACCTTTTATTTTCAATGACCCGGCTTATAACCTGTCATATCCGTTTGTTTCATCAGACGGCAGATATCTCTTCTTCTCATCAGATATGCCCGGCACCAGGGGCAAATATGATATTTTCATGTGTGAGAATGTGGCAGGGGGGTGGAGCAACCCTGTAAACCTGGGAGACAATGTAAATACTGCCGATGCTGAGATCCATCCATTCCTTCACAATTCCGGGAGGCTTTATTTTTCCTCTGACCGCAGCGGTGGTCTTGGAGGCCTTGATATCTATTATTCAGTCTCTTCTTTTGGCAGCTGGAGCAAGCCCCAGACTCTTTCTGATCCCATCAATTCTGAAGCAGATGATTTTGCCTTTTATTCATCCCCTTCCGGGCAGGAGGGGTACTTCTCATCAAACCGCCGCAGGTACAGTGATGACATATTCAGGTATGCCACAACAATTATCAGGTGGTCTGCCTGTGACACTCTACAGAAAAACAGCTACTGTTATGAGTTCATAGAGGAGAAAGCTCTCGAAAGCGATACTATGGGATTGAAGTTCAGGTGGGAGTGGAATTTTGGTGATGGCACAAAAGCGGAAGGCATAATCACGGACCATTGCTATGTGGGCCCCGGTGTATATGATGTAAGCCTTGATATTATTAACCTCATAACAGGTGGTATTGAGAAGAGGCAGGCTTCCTATGAACTTGAGATCGAAGATATTGAACAGCCGGTTATTGCTTCACCGGACCAGATCTTTACTGAGGAAGTGTTTTCTCTCAATGCTGCAGATACTTATCTTCCTGGCATGAAGATTGCCCGTTACTACTGGAATTTCGGAGACGAGACAGAGGGGGAAGGAATCAATGTTTCAAAGTCATACCCCGTGCCGGGCAGATATAACATTCAACTTATTGTAAGCTCAGAACCTGGTGCCGGCGGTGTTATTCGCGAAGTATGCGTATGCAAGGATATTGTTGTCGTCACCAAAGGGAACTGATAACATTTGGAAAGTAATGAGAAAGATTAAGTATATAAAACTTCTTGTAACCGTGCTCCTCATAGCGGGCGCTGGAAAGGTATTGTCACAGCCTGTACCCGGGCCGGATGAGAACATACCCTACCTGATGACCTTTGGGAAAGGCGGTCAGACATCATGGGGTGATGATGACTTCTCACAGACATTCTTCTTTACCATTCCAAAAGATTTCAAAGAACCTTTTTATATCAGGATCTATGACCCTGAAGTAGGCGGGAGGACTGATGAGCTTAATAATTTCTGGGACACCCGTATGCTATATTCTGTCTATGGCGGGAAGGGATGTTATACAGACCCTGATGCCAAGGGGATTAATCCTACAGGTAACTATAAGAGCGGTACTCTTCTGGCTTCCAAGGTTTTTGCAATGGATAACAAGCTTGATGAACAATGGTACACCTTTGGCCCCTTCAATCCGGCTGACGGTGAATATTATCCGAAGTTTTCAAGCAACGTCTTCAAGATCATCTGTGACGGCCTGGGAGGCGACGACGGTAACCTCTACCGTTATTATCTCTCGCGGAGACCTGACACTAATACACCCATTGAGGGAGCAAATGCCTTTACCTATGAATATACTTTCAGGATGTGGAATAATAATGATACCTCATATGTCTCCCATATTTACCCGTTCATAGACAGCGGATGTGTTTACATCAAACAGAAGAACTTCGACTGGGACAATGACGGTGATTTTATTATTGTATCTATAGAAAGAAAAGGTCTTGCCATGCCTCTTTCTGCCGAAAATAACTGGATTGAAGACAGGATGCCCATTGCCGACATCGAGATCGGCAAATCACTTGATTTCAGATTTTACAAAAGACGCGGCGAACTGGTAAAAAACAATAATGTTGTTATGTCAGTTGAGAACCAGTACGGTGAGAACCTGCAGTTCTTCAGTGCGCCGATAGGGGGAGTACCCGTTTACAGACCGAGGATTAAGGTCACCAAGAAATGATAATGATCAGGAGTATGAAAATCTCTTACGCTGCAGCCACTGTTATCTTGCTGCTCCTGCTGCTGCCATTCAATACCCGGGCGCAGACATACAGCTATAAGACTTATGACCTGAATACAGGACTTCCGGGAAGTTACCTCAATGCCTTGGGGCAGGACGCTGACGGATTCCTGTGGGTAGGACTGGAGACCGGTCTGTATCGGTTTGACGGATTTGATTTTTTTGCCGTCACTCTACCTGATACTCTCTCCTCAGGTTATCCGGCAACACTGTTCTGCGATCCTGCAGGAGTAATGTGGGCAGGATTTACTGACGGCTCCCTTTTTACATGGTCTGAAGGAGGCCCTCTAACCAGACAGTCAGGTGTCGATGCTGACAGAATCAACAGGATCATGGCAGCACCTGACGGAAAGACATGGATAGTCACACAAACAAGAGGCATATATGTTGCCGGAGAAGGATCACCCCAGAAAATCAGCAAGCTGGATGCTCCTGAAGGGATAGTGATATTTGATATCGCTTTCGTAGGAAAGGATTCCCTTCTGGTAGCCACACAGGACAACCTTCATCTGTGCAGGATACAGGGTGATCAGATCGTCATCATAAAGTCATTCGCAGAGCTGGAATACACCTGGGTACAGTCAGTTGTCAGCCTGCCGGGACGACGGTGGGCTGCCGGAACTGATGGCGCAGGCCTTTTTATAATAAAGGAGCAGGGCGACAGCCTGGCAGCTTCACAGATCAGCGGATATCCATCCCTCGATGGAGTTCGGATACCCTCTCTGATTGCTGATGAGGGCTCGACACTTTTGGCCGCAACCCGTGAATCGGGAGTGTTAAAGATAAAATTCAGCGATGACTTCTCTTCATTGCAGTCTATAGATGCTTATAATATCCAGTCAGGACTTCGCGACAATGATATAAGAACAATTTTCAGGGACAGGGAAGGTAATCTCTGGATCGGCCTCTTCAACAGGGGACTTGCTGCTGTGACAACCAATGCCTTTTCATTTTATAACCCCGGAGAAGACGGTGAGATAAGCTTCATCGGCGAGACGGGCGGTGAAGTGGTCATGGGAACAAGGAAGGGCCTCTATAAATTTGATCCGTCAACCGGAAGATTCAGTGACTACCGTGACCTGAACTCAGTGACAGGAGGATCTGGAATCGTCTCATGGTATGCTGAAGATGAAGGGAACATATGGATAGGCACTGTCAGTGACGGGTTGTTCCTCCTGGATAAATCAGGGAAAACAAAGTCATTTTACCGCTCGGGCAATCCGGGACAGGATCATGTCACTGGAATAGCCGTCGACAGAAAATTTATCTGGCTGGCAACACTGAACGGAGTTGTTCTTATTGAGAGGGAAACAGGCAAACGGGTAAGAGAATTCACCACCCTTGACCGGCTGCCACATAACAATATCCTGCAGGTTGTTTCAGTTGATGAGGGAGTAGTCCTGGCAGCCACCGAAACTGACAAGCTCTGTTACCTCAGCGTTGCTGAAGGAGTATACGCTGAAGGTCTGGTAATGGAAGGATCAATGAGGAACAGGATACAGAGTATTTCAATTTCGTCTGTAGAAAGTGCTGTCAGCATTGGTACACTGGGGAACGGCCTCTTCAGGTTCAGGTCTGACACACTTCTTAATATATCAACTGCTGACGGGCTGCTGTCAAACTATTGTTACAGCATCCTTAATGCCTCTGACGGACGTATCTGGACAGGGCATCAGAGAGGTTTTTCTGTGGTGAACCCTGCTGCCGGGGTGGTACGTACGTTCAGCAGAGCATTCGGAGTGACAGGAGATTGCCTCCCAAACGCACTTTACGAGGCCTCCGACGGAAGAATATATGTTGGCACCACGGAGGGAGTGGTCGTTTACAACCCGGCCATGGAGCTAAAGAATCCTCTGCCACCCCAGGCTGGTATAATATCAGTAAGAATCGGCAACGTTGATTATCCATGGCGCCCTTCTTACCATCTTCCATACCGGGCATCATATAAGGTGGAGGTAAAATATGCCGGAATATCGCTCCGTGATCCGCTGAGCGTTGTCTACAGGACCAGGCTCAGCAACTTTGATGAGGAGTGGACTGACCCCACCTCAGAGAGAGATGTTAGTTACAGCCTCCGTGACGGCAATTACAAATTCGTTGTTGAGGCGGCATCAGGCGAAAACAGAAAGACAACTTCATCTGCCTCCTTCGAAATTCATATCCAAAGACCTCTTTTCAGAACCTGGTGGTTCCTTCTGGGCATGCTGGTGCTCACGGCTGGCATAGTGTATGTCATTATTCTGCTCCGCGAGAGAAGGCACAGAATTCAAAGGAAAGCACTTGAGGATGAACTTGACATCCGTACTGCAGAAGTCAGGGAGCAGAAGGAGGAATTGCAGCAAAAGAACCTGGACATTACCGAGAGCATAAAATATGCAAAACGAATCCAGACAAGCGTGCTTCCTGATACATCCAGGCTGAATTCGGTCTTCAGTGATACTTTCGTATTCTTCCTGCCGAGGGATATCGTTAGTGGTGACTTCTACTGGTTTGACTGGATAGACAAGGAGAAATTCATCCTTGTCTGCGCTGACTCCACGGGTCACGGAGTGCCGGGGGCTTTCATGTCAATGATAGGTACAGCCCTGCTCCAGGATATCATTACCCGTAAGAAGATCGTGAAGCCGTCACAGATACTGAGTGAACTTGACAAACAGATTTATTCAACCCTGAACCAGAACCAGGAAGTTGAGGCTGCCCATGACGGGATGGACATCGTGGTGTGTGAGTTCAACATTAAAACAAGGCATCTTGTTTTCGCATCTGCCATGCGGCCGGTAATACTCCTTCTTGAAGGAGAACAGCATTATATCAGGGGTAACCGCTCTGCAGTAGGAGGAGAATCTGCTTCGGAGAAGTATTTTAATGACCAGGAATATTACCTGAAAGAGGGAGACATTATCTACCTCTTCTCTGACGGCTATCCCGACCAGTTCGGAGGCAGCGGAGGCAAGAAGATGAAAATAAGCAGGTTGAGAAATCTCATTGACGATATCAATGCACTTCCGATGTCCGAACAGTATGAAAGGGTGAAGGATTATTTCTTTGAATGGAAGGGCGACAATGAGCAGATTGATGATGTCCTGATGATGGGGATAAAGCTCTGATCACTCAGCCAGGCATCTGCCGTTTTCTCCCAGAACAATAATACAGGTGGTAGCTGTATTGCTGTCATGTCCTGAACGGTCTCTGATCCAGAAATCGTAGTAGAGAGTGTCATGGGGAGTATAGAAAAAGTATATAAGCGTGACATCAATGGTGCCTCTCAGAATCTTGTTCTGCCCCGGTGTCTCCAGATAGGGAATCCGGTATTCAGAGGGATAGAGAGGATCAATGGGGCCTGCCAGGACAAACTCTCCGTCAGTCTTGCGGAACAGATTAAGAAAAAGGTTACTTGATGATGATGAATAGCCAGTTGTGTCAGGCTGTGGAAGACCTATATCACCGTCGCCGTCCTCAAAGTAAAATGAAAGCTTACCTGCTTTGGCTTTATTGCCCAGTATGTCAACGGTATCAAATACAGCGAATTCCCTGAACTCAACCATGGGCTCAGGAGGCAGCTTTTCAATCTTGCGGCATGACCAGAGTGAGAAAACCAGGACCGGAATCAGTATGGATATATATCTGTTCATTTGTTTTACTCCCGGATTTGTATCAA
>JAQBHM010000331.1:0-2659 GCA_032127795.1 Bacteroidales bacterium
AGAAGATGACACCCGTGGAGACTATGCAGATAAATAAGGATGTTTATGTCATAAAGGATGCCTATGTGAACATGTACCTGGTAAGGGACGGCAGCAGGTTCATTGCTGTTGATGCGGGTATCAGAAAGGCAGATGTGAAGGATGAGCTTAAGAAGCTGGATATTGATCCGGACAAGGTAAGAGCTGTTTTGCTGACTCATTCAGATGCAGATCATACAGGTGCCCTCAGCCTCTTCAAAGATGCTACGGTCTATCTCCCTGAACAGGAGGAGCAGCTGATAAACGGGGAAACAGGCAGATTCCTCTTCTTTGGAAATAAAATAGTTACAAAGGATTATAAACTCATTGATGACAGGGTCATAAAGATTGGAGATTTAAAGATACTTCCGATACCCACTCCCGGGCATACCCCGGGTGCAACATGCTATGTGATCAATGATATTTATCTCTTTACCGGTGATGCCCTGAGTCTGACAGGTACAGGGATAGGTCTTTTCCCGAAATTCATCAATAAGAATGCCCGGAGAGCCAGGAATTCGATGAAGAATATTACTGACCTTGACGGAGTCCAGTTCATCTTCACCGGGCACCACGGGTACTCAAATGATTACAGGGCAGCAGTGAGGAACTGGAGGAGGTGACAGTATCATCTTTGCAGTTCTCTTTCGTGAGTGTGATAACCGGAGGCAAAACCCTTCCCGGAATTGATCCGGGCACAGACACTGGCAGTCGCATCCCATTCATCTGTTTTAAACAAAGTCTATGGTCATGTTGTTAAATAATCAAAGAAGAATAACATGAAAAACAGGTCAATAGAAAAGATATTGCCTCCTCCCCCCGTTCACTGGGTAGGAGATGGCTTCAGGGTACACAACTTCATTCCGCGAGTTAATCCTCTCTCAATGGAAAGAATGAGTCCTTTTATCCTGCTTGATTATAATTCAAAGCATCACTTCCCGCCATCTGATATACCCAGGGGTGTGGGTGTACATCCCCACCGGGGTTTTGAAACAGTATCGATAGCCTACAAGGGAAAGGTGGCTCATCACGACAGTTTTGGCAACAGCGGGGTGATAGGAGAAGGAGATGTTCAGTGGATGACAGCGTCATCAGGATTGCTGCATAAGGAGTATCATGAGAAGGAGTTCAGTAAAAAGGGAGGAGACTTCCATATGGTGCAGCTCTGGGTTAACCTGCCGGCCAAAGACAAGATGTCACCGCCAAAATACCAGCCCGTTACAAATGAGGAAATGGGGAAATACATGCTTCCTGATGACGGCGGTGTCATTGAAGTAATCTCGGGCCAGTATGAAGATGTTAAAGGCCCTGCCTTTACTTTTTCACCGGTCATTCTGATGAATGCAAAGCTGAACATGGGAGGAAAAGCCTCTTTCAGCTTTCCTTCTGACTATAATACAGGAGCTCTTATGATTGCCGGAGAGGTCAGGATCAACGGCTCAGAATTGGCTAAGAGTGATCAGTTTGTATTGTTCAGGAATGACGGCGAGAAGTTTGTATTTGAAGCAACAGAAAATTCAATAATACTTGTTATGAGCGGAGCACCGATTAAAGAACCGATAGCAGCTCACGGACCCTTCGTAATGAATACAAGGGAGGAGATCATGCAGGCATATGAAGATATCAACAGCGGGAAATTCGGGTACCTTGAAGATTAGCCCCTGATCGCGGATACCGGTTATATGATCACGGCGATCATATCACCACTGCCCGGGTGTGATATTATTTTAATCTGTATTTTTGACCGGTATTCCTGAAGATGATCAAAAACATACTCCTGATAGGATTAGGCGGCTTCTTTGGCAGCATAGCACGTTATTTTGTGTCTATGCTGAACCTTAGCGTACACTTCTTCTCTGTCCCCGTAGGCACCCTGGTAGTAAATATCATCGGGAGCCTTGTAATCGGATTTCTGACAGGTATAGCCGAGAAAAGCACATTACTCACCGCAGAATGGAGAATGTTCCTGATGGTGGGACTATGCGGCGGATTCACCACCTTCTCTACCTTTGCAAATGAAAATCTGATGCTTATCCACAACGGACAGCTGTTTTCTGTCATCCTCTATACAGGCCTGAGTATCTTCCTCAGCTTCCTGGCAGTATATCTTGGATATGTCCTGACTAATCTTCTCTGATTATGGAAAACCTTACCCACAGTGTCATGAAAATCTATGCAAGCACAACAGATAAACTGGGCTCGCAACTGCTGTATGAAGCAATAGTATATAAAGCAAGGGAAGCGGGAATCTCAGGCGTAACTGTACTGCGCGGTGTTATGGGGTACGGACTCAGCAGCCATATCCATTCTTCAAAATTCTGGGAGCTTACTGAAAAATTGCCCGTGGTTATAGAAATGATTGACAAAACTGAAAAACTCAAAGGATTCTATAACCTTATTGAAAAAGAACTTGATTTAATCCCAAAAGGATTCCTTGTCACTATCGCTCCGGTAGACATTATGCTCCATAAACCGGGAGGGTCAGGCAGCAGAAACTAACATCGGATAACTTTTTCCATAAAAATTTCGAAATAAATTTGGAAATAAAAGTTATTTATATCTAACTTTGTGTTAGAAATAAATAACAATATCCTCATGAAAAAAGCAGTAATCGCATTGGCAGTATCGGTAATGGTACTTG
>JAQBHM010000332.1:0-5203 GCA_032127795.1 Bacteroidales bacterium
CCGCCAGGAAATTACAGCGGAAGTTACAGTGTAACATTTATTCAGGAATAATTAACCTGAAAAACGGATTAACAGGACAGATGACGACAAGAAAGGCATACTCCGGAACTCCAGACTCAGGATATGTCTCTTTAATCCGCAGCATGCACCGTCTTTTAATCCTCATTTTCATTGCACTGGCAACCGCCGCGCCATTAATTGCACAGGACGAACTGCCGTACGATGAAACATCCGTTTATCTTAAAATACCGCTTCTGGGCATTAGCGAAATTGATGCAGTGGTCAGGAACGGGGAGGTATATCTTCCGGTAGCAAACCTTTTTGATCTGCTTAAGATACGTAATGTTCCGTCAGCGGACCTTGACTTCATCACCGGATTTTTCATTACACCAGAAGCAACCTACTCAATTGACAGGAGAAGTAATGAGATCATTTACGGCGGGAGGACCTACCCCTTAACCGAAGGAGATCTGGTGCGCTCAGAGACCAATCTGTACCTCAGGGCACTTTATTACGGTAGAATATTCGGGCTCGACTGTAAATTCAGTTTTCGCGACCTGACAGTCACGCTGGAGACAAAACTTGAGCTTCCGGGAATACGGGAGATGAAGCTTGAGGAGATGCGGGCCAATCTTACACGACTTAAGGGAGAGGTGCAGGTTGACACAACAGTAGGAAGAAGCTATCCGGGATTCAGGTTCGGCATGGCAGACTGGTCTGTGTATGCAACCGAACAGGTTGGGGTGAGCTCAGATGCAAGGCTGAACCTGGCCCTGGGCTCTGTCATTGCCGGTGGTGAGGCAACGGTGTCACTCAATTACAATACCGGAGATCCCTTTACGGAGAAACAGCAATACTATCTCTGGCGTCATGTTAACAATGACCGTCCCCTGCTGCGTCAGTTCATGGCCGGCAAGATACTGACCCATGCCACCGCCTCCATCTATAATCCGGTGGTGGGAATACAGCTCACGAGCACTCCCACTACATTCAGGCGCTCTTTCGGCTCATACACCCTGACTGACAATACGGAGCCGGGATGGACCGTTGAGCTTTATGTAAACAATGTTCTTGTCGATTATGTAAAGGCAGACGCCTCGGGCTTCTTCACTTTCGAGGTTCCCCTTGTTTATGGAAACACGGGAGTGAAACTGAAATTCTACGGTCCCTGGGGTGAGGAGCGTACACGTGAACAGAATATTGCCATCCCCTATAACTTCCTGCCTCAGAAAGAACTTGAATATACCCTCAGCGCCGGGGTGGTTGAAGATACATTGTGGAGCCGCTATTCCAAGGCAAGCATCAGCTATGGCGCCACTCGCTTCCTGACCGTTGGCGGCGGCGTAGAGTATCTCTCATCAGTCTCTTCAGGCCCCCTGATGCCCTTTGTGAATGCATCACTGAGGATCTCCAACAACCTGCTGCTGTCAGGTGAATATGCCTATGGTGTGAGGTCGAAGGGAACCCTCACATACCGCCTTCCTTCAAACATGCAGCTGGATCTAAGCTATACAAGGTATGATAAGGAACAGAAGGCAATAAGCTACAACTATCTCGAAGAGCGCAGGGCCGCCCTCTCTATTCCCCTGAGGATCAAGAAATTTACCGCCTATTCGAGGCTCTCCCTGTATCAGATCGTTCTCCCCGTCTCTGATTATACCACAGCCGAGTGGATGCTGGCCGGGTCTCTCTTCGGCATAAACACCAACCTGACTACATATGCCATTGTGGTGGGGAATAATGACCCCAATATCTACAGCAATCTTTCCCTCAGCGTTCGTCTTCCCGGCGGATTTTTACTCATGCCTCAGCTGCAGTACAGCTATACCTTCAAGGAGGCTCTATCATCAAAAGTTAGCCTTGAAAAACGATTGTTCGAGAGAGGATACCTTTCCGCATCATATGAGCAGAATTTCCGCAGCAATCTCCGGATGGGAGAGATGGGATTCAGGTATGACTTCTCCTTTGCTCAGACAGGATTCTCTGCCAGGCAGAACGGCAAGCAGACAACCCTTGTACAGTACGCCCGCGGAAGCCTGATAAATGACAGGGCAACGGATTACCGTAAAGCAGACAACCGCACCAATGTGGGAAGAGGCGGGATATCCCTGGTGGCATTCCTTGATATTAATTCAAACGGCAAACGCGATGCCGGCGAACCCAAAGCATACGGCCTCAACCTGCGTTCCAACGGCGGCATAATTGAACGAAGTGACAAGGACACCACGATTCATATTCTTGGCCTTGAGCCATATGTTAAGTACTTCTTAGAACTTGACGAAGCCGGCTTTGACAATATATCATGGAGGCTGAAAAAAAGATCATACGCAGTGATTATTGATCCGAATATGCTCAAGCTGATTGAGGTGCCGGTGGCTGTTGAGGGCGAGGTGACGGGCACTGTAATGCTTGAGAGGGACGGCGTCCAGGCAGGCATCGGACGAATGATAGTCAGCTTCCATAACAGCGCCGGAGTGCTTAAAGCGAAAACCCTTTCGGAAGAAGACGGTTACTACAGCTACTTCGGGGTAGCCCCGGGGAATTATTATGCCAGGATAGATACTGCCCAGCTTCGGAAATTAAGCATGACCTCATCACCTGACTCTATTGCGTTTACAGTGAAGGCTGACCTTGACGGGGATTATATAGAAGGACTGGATTTCGTTCTAAAGAAAATTATTTCCGAAACCCCGCCTGAAGCAACAGTCACTCAGACTGTAGTGAAAAAGGATACATCATACCTGATCCTGCATGAGGAGGTACGCGAGCTGGTTACCATAACAGAAGACTACTGGGCGATGCAGCTTGGCGCCTTTAAGACTAAGTCTTACGCCGAGGCATGGATGAAGAGGATAGCTGCGGTTGTTGACAAGGATGTAGAGCTCATTAATGAAGACGGCTTCTATAAGGTTCGTGTTACCGGATTCAAAGACAGGGAAGAACTTGACAGTTATATTCCTGCCCTTCAGAATGCAGGCTTTACCGAGATATGGATCATCCACAACAAGGCAAAGATTGTTGAGCGTATTGTAACAAGACAGGACTCCATAGCCAGGATTACTGAGACTGCTGTTGAAAGACCGTTACCCGTTGTGGTTCCAGGTACAGTCATACAGGTTGCCGCATTCAGAACCCAGGAGGAAGCCTCGGCAATCATTGACAGGCTGCTTGCTGCTGTTGAAAACCTTATAACGGTAAGGATTGAGGATGGAGTGTATAAGGTTCAGTTGGCAGATATTCAGGATACCGTCGAAATACAGAAGCTGATACCTATCCTGGAAGAGAAGGGCTTCAGAAGCATCGTGCTGATAAGTCCTCAGGGGACAGAGCTTACCCCGGTCACAGGGGCGCAGGCTGATATCCCTGTGGCTGACACGGCGAAAGCCATTATAGAAAAGCAGCCCGAAGAGGTTGTTAAGGAGGCGGAATCGCTTCCTGCGGTGCCGGGATTCGTTTTACATGCAGCACGCTTCTATAAGAGGTCACAGGCCGAACGTGCAAAGAACAGGATCATCAGAAAGCTGGGACTGCCGGCTGAGATCATACAGGAATGGGACTCATACCGCGTTGTGGTAACCGGGTTCTTTACCCGCGAAGAAACGTTCAAATATTATCCTGAGCTTGCCGGTCTTGGATTTACCGAGGTGTATGTAATGGAACTCCCCCCGCAGGAAAGAAAATAATATTTCTGTGAATATGTTTGCCGGCCGGACCTATTTCTTTCCCCGGTTGTTATAGTATATATTTTAGGTTTAAATTTGAATATCAATATACGGTAACATGAAATATGTAGGAGCACACATTAGTGCATCAGGAGGGGTTGAAAATGCCCCGGTTAATGCACATGAGATAGGAGCCAGGGCCTTTGCCTTTTTTACTAAGAATCAGCGTCAGTGGCATTCGTCGCCATTATCTGAAAAAAGCATTAAAGAGTTTCGCGACAACTGTGAGAAATATGATTTCAGGCCATACCAGATACTCCCGCATGACAGCTACCTGATAAACCTGGGCAATCCTGACGGTGATGCCCTCCGCCGGTCCCGCTCTTCATTCCTTGATGAAATGACACGATGCATGCAACTGGGGCTCGACAGGCTGAATTTTCATCCCGGAAGCCATCTGGGCAAGATAACAGAAGAGGAAAGCCTTGATCTCATTGCCGAATCAGTCAATATTGCACTTTCACAAACCAGGGGAGTGATTGCTGTAATTGAGAATACGGCCGGACAGGGAACAAACCTGGGATATAAGTTTGAGCATCTGAGGCATATTATTGACAGGGTTGAAGATAAGAGCAGGGTGGGGGTCTGTATAGACACCTGCCATGCATTTACTTCCGGTTATGACCTCTCCACCGTTGAGGGCTTCAAAAAGGTCTTTTCAGAGTTTGACCGGATAGTGGGATTCAGCTACCTGAAGGGGATGCACCTGAATGAATCGAAGAAGGCATTTGGCACACGTGTTGACAGGCATGACAATCTTCATAAAGGTGAGATAGGGGATGAGGTTTTCACCCTGATAATGAATGACAGCAGGTTTGACGGGATACCCCTTATCCTGGAGACTCCGGAAGAATCACTGTGGGCAGAGGAGATAAAATATCTTTATTCACTGCAGAAATAATAACGACAAGAAAACGGACTTTATCGGTCACCTGTTCTCCAGGTGCGACGCGCCCCTCTCTCTTTGCTGCCACAGGCCCCTGCGCAGGCCATACAGGCCTGCTAAACCATGCCGCAAGACAGGGGTCAGTCCCATACATAACGCCATCTGCCGTCCGGCTGTCTTTTCCAGACGGAGTGAAAGATGCCGCGAGATTCTGTTATTTTACCAGTGCTGTCAGGAACGGCGTGAACATATCTGCCGTATGTATATCCGAGTTCACCAGAGACATCTGCAAAGTCAGGAGCCCACTTCAGAGAGGCGCCGGGCTGCTGATGGGTCTCATAATATAATCTTATTGCTTCTTTGCCCCGAATCAGCACTCCGCCGCGATTGATGATTGCCAGGGTATCTGCAAACTCAAAGAATGCCTGTGCCAGCCCTTTCTCTGCAGCCATACGTGCGAAATCAGCCTCTGTCTGAATTATCTCAGCCCTGTACCTCCCGGTAAGATCTGTGTCGTTACGGCCGGCACAACCGGCAAGGAATATGATCATTATTAAGCAGCAGGTCCTCATGATGCAATATTTACAAATACACC